>DATGIX010000190.1:0-3650 GCA_035295505.1 Puia sp.
CGGGCACTTCTTTCACACTTCTCCGGACTGCAATTTCCTGACCTGAATTTTTGCAATTACTCCTAATTGTCTTGAGCAACAAAATATTTGTCTCAAAAGGTTAATCATTTTTATTTAAACAAGATGAACAAAGCATTAAAAGGAGTCATTGCATTCTCGCTGAAGAATAAATATTTTATTTTATTTGCTGCATTGCTATTGCTTATCAGCGGCGTGATCACATTCCGGAACATGCCTATTGAAGCATTCCCCGATGTAACGAACACAGAAATCACCATCATCACTCAATGGCCGGGGCGCAGTGCAGAAGAAGTGGAGAAGTTCGTAACAATCCCTATTGAAATTGCAATGAACCCCGTGCAGAAAAAAGTTTCTTTGAGATCAACAACCATTTTTGGCTTGTCGTTCGTAAAATTAATTTTTGAAGATGATGTCAAAGACCCGCAAGCAAGACAGCAGGTAATGAATTTGTTGCCGAATGCGAATTTGCCAAATGGTATTCAGCCTTCGGTGCAGCCTCCAACAGGACCTACAGGTGAAATTTTTCGCTATTCACTAAGGAGCAATTTACGAGATGTAAGAGAATTAAAAACAATTCAGGATTGGGTAATCGATCGCCAGTTGCGATCAGTTCCCGGAGTCGGCGACATTGTCAGCTTCGGCGGAAAAACAAAAGCTTATGAAATTCAGGTTGATCCCGGCAAGCTCACTTCACTTGGAATTACGCCGCTCGATGTTTTCACTGCAGTTCAAAAAACAAATATCAATATCGGCGGTGATGTTATTATTGAGAACAACCAGGCGTATGTTGTTCGCGGCATTGGATTGTTGAATGATATTAATGAAATAAAAAACATAGTTGTTCAAAATATTAATGGCGTTCCTGTACTCGTGAAAGATGTTGCTGAAGTTGTCATCTCAAATATTCCACGGTTAGGATGGGTCGCAAGATCAGATAATCTCAAAGATTCAACAGGAAAAAGAATTGTTACTGATGAGCCGGATGTTGTTGAAGCCATTATTGTGATGAGAAAAGGAGAAAACCCATCTGAGGTTGTGAATGCAGTAAAAGCTAAGATTGATAATCTCAACAAATATGTGCTTCCTGAAGACACAAAAATAGTTCCTTACTATGATCGCTCGGACCTCATAGATTATGCAACACATACTGTGCTCCATAATTTAGTCGAAGGCATTTTATTGGTGACACTTTTGGTTTCTCTGTTCATGTTCAATTGGCGAACCACTTTAATTGTTTCTATTATTATTCCGCTGGCATTGCTTTTTTCTTTCATCTGCCTTCACTTAATGGGCATGTCTGCAAACCTGCTCTCATTGGGCGCTATTGACTTTGGTATCATCATCGATGGCGCAGTAGTGATGGTCGAGGGCATGTTTGTCGTGCTGGATCATAAAGCTATGGAAATCGGCATGGAACGGTTTAATAAAATCGCCAAGTTTGGCATCATCAAAAATAATGGCGCACAATTGGGCAAAGCGATATTTTTTGCGAAGCTTATTATCATCACTGGATTGTTGCCGATATTCTCTTTTCAAAAAGTAGAAGGCAAAATGTTCTCGCCGCTGGCTTACACGTTGGGCTTTGCATTACTCGGTGCTTTAATCACAACCTTGACTTTAGTACCTGTGCTGATAAGTCTTTTGCTCAAAAAAAATGTTCACGAAAAACACAATCCGTTTGTACATTTTCTAACCGGCTTTATGCTGGGGGGGTTCACAAAAGCATTCAGGCATAAAGAAATTGTTGTTGCCTTGTCGTTTATTGCAATGGGCATCGGATTATACTCTTTCAAATTTCTCGGAAGCGAATTTTTGCCTGAGCTTGATGAAGGTTCTATTTGGTTAAGAGTGCAGACTCCTTATAGCATTTCTCTCGACAAATCTGTTGAAGTATCAAAAAAAGTAAGAAGCATTTTGATGACTTTTCCGCAGGTGAAATATGCAGTGTCACAAACCGGCCGGCCAGATGATGGAACTGATGTAGCAGGTTTTTATAATAACGAATTTTCTGTGATGCTGTGTCCTGAATCAGAATGGAACCCGAAAATTTCAAAAGAAGAATTGATTGATGAGATGAATAAAAAACTTTCTGATATTCCCGGCACTGATCTCAATTTCTCGCAGCCGATTATGGATAATGTGGAAGAAGCTGTTTCAGGAGTGAAGGGTTCAATCTGCGTAAAAGTATATGGTGATTCGCTGAATTACATGGAAGATAAAATAAATGAGGTTTATAATATTTTAAAAGACGTGAATGGTATTGCGGATCTGGGCGTGATCCGCAATATCGGCCAACCGGAATTAGATGTAAATCTTGATCAGCAAAAAATGGCTTTGTATGGAGTAGCCACTGCAGATGCAAATGCAGTGGTTGCAATGGCAATCGGAGGTGAGGCAGCATCAACTTTATATGAAGGAATAAAACTGTTTGAAATACGTGTGAGGCTGCCCGAACAATTCCGCAAAACATCAGACGATATCGGCAATTTATTAGTGCCAACACAAAGTGGATCAAAAGTGCCGATCAAAGAAATTGCTACAATTACAAAAAAAACCGGGCCGTGCCTTATTTTCAGAGATGACAATGAAAGATACGCTGCGCTGAAATTTTCTGTTCGCGGAAGAGACATGGGCAGCACTATCGCTGAAGCTCAGCAAAAAGTTGAAAAATCAGTTATTTTAAAAAGGGGTTACAACATGGCCTGGCAGGGAGATTTTGAAAATCAACAAAGAGCTGAAAAAAGGCTTGCTGAAGTTGTGCCGATTAGTTTATTATTGATTTTCTTATTGTTGTTTGTGATGTTTGGGAATTTAAAAGATGCAGGTCTCGTTTTTTTAAATGTGCCTTTTGCAATCGTTGGTGGTTTCTTAGCACTGCATATAACGGGCACTAATTTTAGTATTTCTGCAGGCATTGGTTTTATTGCGCTGTTCGGCATTTGCATACAAGATGGAGTGCTGTTAATATCAGTATTCAAACAAAACCTGGAAAAGATCAAAGGACAACAATCTTCTTTATACAACGCTATCAAGCTTGGCGTGAATTCAAGAATAAGGCCTGTTATGATGACTGCGATGATGGCTGCCATTGGCCTTCTCCCCGCTGCTGTTTCGCACGGCATCGGTTCAGAAAGTTCAAGACCGTTAGCGAGAGTGGTCATTGGAGGTATTCTCTGTGCTATGATATTTTCATTATGGGTGTTCCCGCTCATATTCGGGTGGGCATATCGAAAATTTGATAAACATTCTTACTCTCCGCCTGCAGATAAGCCAACAGAAACCACATAAAGTTTATATTTGTTATATGAAGAATAGCTCGCATTTTGTGAGCTATTTTTTTTGCCCACTTTCAATCACTTTTCTTTGTACTTTTAGCACCTCTCCCGACTGATCAAATTTTTAAGCGAACGGTTGCAATGAAAGATTTGCATTGCCGTTTAAAATATCAACCAAAATTTTAGAATTATTGTATTGCTATTGTGATTGACCTGTTATCGGTAGTATATATCGATTTGAAAAAATACATACATGAAAAAACTCCTGAAGGGCATTTTGTCGTTTTCGCTCAAGAATAAATATTTTATTTTATTTGCTACGCTTATTTTGCTTGTTGCAGGCATCATCACTTT
>DATGIX010000191.1:0-12412 GCA_035295505.1 Puia sp.
TGCCTTGTAATTATATGATTTACAAAGCATTAATATTTTAAATCGTGCCCAGAACAGGAATCGAACCTGCACATTGTTGCCAATACCAGATTTTGAGTCTGGCGCGTCTACCAATTCCGCCATCTGGGCTTTGAAAATAAAAGAACTTGAAACGGGGTGCAATATTACGCATTTGCAAAGTCTTACCCAAATGATTATGAAGATAATTTTATGCAATAGCTTCTTTGCTTTGATCGAGCATTTTCATGCGTTCCTGTTTCAAACTTTTAAAGTTAACTTGCCGCGCCAAATTGAAAATGAATGATAACGATTGGACTGATCAGAGAAGGAAAAATTCCAGCCGATAACCGTGTTGCGCTTACCCCGGCTCAATGCAAATGGATTCATAAAAATTCCAAAGATGTAAAAGTGGTGGTGGAGTCTTCGCCGCACAGGTGTTTTAGCGATAAAGAATATAAAATGGCTGGCGTTGAAGTGAAAGAAGATATTAGCAAGTGTGATATTTTATTTGGCATCAAAGAAGTGCCGGTGGATGAGCTGATCAATGGGAAAACTTACCTTTTCTTTTCTCACACGAAGAAAATGCAGCCGCATAATCAGCAGATGCTGCGCAATATTTTGCAGAAAAAAATTACGCTGATTGATTATGAGTGTATGGAGCACGATGACGGGCAGCGTATTTTGGGCTTTGGTTTTTTTGCTGGCATTGTCGGCGCTCACAATGGCATGATGGCTTATGGCCAGCGGACAGGGAAATTTAATCTGCAACGTGTTTATATCCAAAATAGCTTTCGCCAATTGATCCACACTTATTTCGGAATGAAAGTCCCTAATATAAAAGTGGCTGTAACGGGCTCTGGTCGTGTGGCGCATGGCGTTCTGGAAATCATGAACCTGATGGGTTTTATCGAAGTGGACCCTGATGAATATCTGGAGAGAAGCTTTTCTTATCCGGTCTTCGTGCAGTTGAAAGGGGCTGCATTGTATGAGCATAAAATTACGAATAGCTATAACCGTGAAGATTTTCACGCCAATCCGAAAAATTACAAAAGCAAATTTTTGCCATACACAAAAGTGACAGATATTTTAATGAACGGTATTTATTGGGACAATGATGTTCCGCGATTGTTTGAATGGGAAAATATTGCTGAAGAAGATTTCAAAATCACAACGATTGCAGATATCACCGATGACAAAGGCGGTTCAATTCCCTGCAATCTCGGAGATGCAACCATTGAAACACCGATTTATGGTGTTGACAGAACAACGAGACAAAAAACATTGCCTTATCTGCAAAATTCTATTGACGTAATGAGCGTTGGCAACCTCCCCAATGAATTGCCACGTGATGCTTCAAGATATTTCGGTGAGCAGTTGATTAAATATGTGCTTGAAGATTTAACAACCAGTGGCTCACCGATTATTGATAAAGCAACAATAGTCAAATCAGGAAAGCTGACGGAGCATTTTGTTTATATGAGAGAGTATGCAGGTTTGTAGTTTGTTGTTCGTGGTTCCGCGATTCGGAATGCATAATGAAATTTACATTCTCAGAACCACAAACTATAAACTACAAACTGAAAACTTCTACAAGTGCAGATAATAATCTTTCATCAGCTCTACAAATTCAGGAGTAAAATTTCCATGTTCATTATTGATAGTAAGTTCAAATGATTCGGGATTTGGTTCTTCTATTTTTGAGAAATGAAGGATGCTTCTGAAAAAATCATGCTTTGGTGTTTGACGAACAGATAATTTTTCTATGAGATAGAAATTATTTTTTCCTGCAAGCTCTTCAAAATATAAACTGCGGTGATGAGGCAGCAAAATTCCAAATGTCCCGGAAATGTCAAGGTTTTCTCCAATAATTTGTATCAGTTCTTCCAGTGTTAACTGTGTGCTGTGTTTTGCAATATTTTTTTTTTCAGTGGATGATAATAAATCTCCTTCGAAAAAAGGTGGGTTTGCAATGATGAAGTCAAATTTATCGGTGAAAGAATGCGTGCGAACATCTCCCGGAAAAATTTTCATTCTTTCATGCCACCTGCTTTCAGAAATATTTTCTTTGGATTGTTTGCAGCTTGGCAGATCAATTTCAATACCTGCAATTTTTGCCTTGCTTTTTTGAGCAAGCATCAGCATTAATAAACCAGTTCCACTACCGATGTCCAGCACCGTTGAATAAGAAGGTATTTTTTCAGCAAACCAGGCACCTAATATGCAAGCGTCTGTGCATACTTTCATAGCACACAGACCCTGACGAATAATGAATTGTTTGAACTGGAAGTAAGTGTTTGACATTGTGCGAAGTTACAAGGTTCAAGAATCAAGGCACAAGAGACAAGGTGCAAGAAACAAGAAACAAGGGACAAGATATAAGGTACAAGGGGTTCTTGCGGTGGCAGGCTTGTGCCTTGAGCCTTGTATCTTGTTTTTTCTTGTGCCTTGTCCCTTGTGTCTTCAGCTCCATTCAGCTCTTGCGCTTGCGCTCACGCTCAATGGCGCAAAATCTTCTTCCATATATTTATAATAGGCAGTGATGGCAATCATGGCAGCATTGTCTGTGCAGTATTCAAATTTAGGGATGAAAGTATTCCATTGATAACGTGTACCCATATCTGAAAATGCTTTTCTCAATCCTGAATTGGCAGAAACTCCACCGGCAATGCAAATATCTTTAATGCCTGTTTCGACGGAAGCCTTTTTTAATTTGTTAAGAAGAATGGTGATGATGCGATATTGAACAGATGCACAGATATCGGCAAGATTTTCCTGAATAAAGTTTGCGTTTTCAGCAATATGATTTTGCAGGAAATATAATATCGCAGTTTTCAAACCGCTAAAGCTGAAATCAAGATTAGGAATTTGAGGCTCTGGAAATTTAAAACGATCAGGGTTCCCGGTTTGTGCATATTTGTCAATCAACGGGCCGCCGGGATAGGGGAGGCCTAATAATTTTGCAGATTTGTCGAATGCCTCACCGGCAGCATCATCCATAGTTTCGCCGATCACTTTCATGTCCAAAGGTGATTTGCAAAGAACAATTTGCGTATGCCCTCCGCTGACAGTTAAACAAAGAAATGGGAACGATGGTTTTGGTATGGCAATCAGATTAGCGAGCACATGTGCCTGCATGTGATGCACAGCAATCAACGGAACATTTAAAGAAAGTGATAATGATTTTGCGAATTGACTACCTACAAGCAGCGAGCCGATCAATCCGGGTGATTGCGTGAATGCGACAGCATTGATATTTTGCAGTTTGCAGTTTGCAGTTTTCAATGCAGCATCAACTGTCGGAACGATGTTTTGTATGTGCGCCCGCGAAGCGAGCTCAGGCACAACACCGCCATATTGCTCGTGCACTTTTTGTGTGGCTGTGATGTTCGATAATATCTCGCCATCTTTACAGACTGATGCAGAAGTCTCATCGCAGGATGATTCGATAGCAAGGATGATGATGGGAGAATGAGATGTGTTGATATTCATAGATGAATTTTGGATACGGGATGCGGGTTTCGGGATAAAGGATTTGGATATTTATTTGTGATTAAGAATAGCAGCCTGAAGTTGATATTGGCATTGCTGTACAAGTGAGTGACACAACGATGTTGAATAGAATCCCCTGGCTGGTCACACACAAAAAATACTTTATTTATAAGTTGTTTCATTTTTTGCAAATCTAATGCAACGGTTTGCAATAATAAACTGTCAGCCTTGAAGGAAATGGATCACATCAGATTGGTGAAGGAATGCCTGAAGAAGGACAACGCGGCGCAGCGGGAGCTCTATGCTCATTTCGCAGAGCCGATGCTGGGCGTTTGCTATCGCTACACGAAGTCGATGTCTGATGCGGAAGATGTGCTGCAGGAAGGTTTTATCAAAGTGTTCAAGAACCTTCATCAATTCAAAGGTGCAGGAGAACTTGGTGCGTGGATCAGAAGGATTATGGTGAACACTGCTATCAATTACCTGAAAAATCAGAGCCGATACCAATACGACCTTTCCTATGTCGAAAAAGGTCTTCATCCGGTTTCGGACGACAATCCGGAACTGAAGCTTAGTGCAAAAGAACTTGCAGAGCTCATCCGCCAATTGCCAACAGGTTATCAAACTATTTTTAACATGCATGCAGTGGAAGGCTACACTCACGTGGAAATCGGGGGCATACTTGGCATTAATGAAAGCACATCGCGGTCGCAATATTCGAGGGCAAGGGCTTTGCTAATAAGCTGGATCGAAAAAAACGCTGTTGAAAATAAAACGGGCAAATATGCACGAAAATGAATTTGAAAAACAGGTGCAGCAAAAAATGGAGGAACTGAATTTTGTTCCTTCGGATGCTGTATGGCAAAATGTTGACAAAGAAATCAACAAGAAAGAAAAGCGAAGGACTTTGTTCTGGATATTTCTTTTCACAGGATTGATGCTTGCAGGTGCCGGATATTTTTTCACAGTTAATAATAACACACATAAAATTGTTGCCGATAACCAACAAGCTAAAACAAATGAAAAACAAGAACAAAAGAATAAGCAATTGTCTGAAGAAAATAAAAATGATAATGCTTCGATAACAAACGATGATAAAATAGCAGATGGCAAGATTCGAAAAGAAAAGCATTTGAATGATAATGTAAATAAATCGAAGAGCGAAACAAATAGAAACGAAAAGGAAATAATAGAAGAACATATTGTGTTGAGTGAGAAGAAGATAAATAACAATAAAAAGGCAAACGCTCCTTCATTTTTGAAAACAAAAAATGGAAGCGCCGTTGGCAATAAACAAAAAAATAATAATGAAGCTGAAGAAAAATTGAATATCCCGGATCAGGATAAAATAACTGTTGAAAATAATAAGAGCAATAATGAGATCAGGGAAAATATTCCGTCACAAGAGTTGAAAAAAAATGAACATGATTCTGCGACAGGCGAATCGCCGGAGGTTCTTACTGAAAACAAAACTGAAAAAAAAGATTCTGCAGGCGACAAAGCAATTGAAAACATTATCAGTAAGCTAAAAAAACCTTTTCCATGGAAGATAGGTGTAATGGTTGCTCCGGGAATTTCAAATGTTCAGCAAAATCTTTTTAAAGAGACGAATGTCTATAATGCGCCGGCGTATTTAACATCAGGCTCTGTAAGCAATCCAAATGGGTCATATTATTATGCATCTTCCGAAATAAAAAAGAATTTTTCAATTGCAGCAGGATTGTCTTTCAGCAACCAAATATCAAAACGTATCTTATTGTCTATCGGTATTGATTATCATTATTATTCTACAAAAATTTTCGTTGGCAATGTTGTTGACAGCTTCATTAATTTATATCCTTCCCAGTCCTTTTCTGTTCAGGCGAATGGCTATTACAGAAATGGCAATACTAAAGCATATATCAATCATTATCATTTGGCCGAGCTTCCCTTTGCTTTAAATTTTCAACTGAATAAGAATATGAAACATCCGTTATTTTGGGATGCAGGATTTTCTATTTTATATCTGATGAACACGAACGCTCTTCATTTTGATCCTACACGAAATGTGTATTATAAAGACAGCCGGCAATTCAATAAAATGCAGCTTCATGCGAGTTCAGAATTAATGCTTGGCTTTCCGTTTGGCAAAAGTCAATTGTTGGTTGGCCCGCAATTGCAATATGGCCTGACAGGTTTATTAAAGAAAAACACCGGCAATTCACAACATCTTTTCTTTTCAGGAGTAAAAGTTTCTTATACGTTTTCAAAAAAATAATTTTCGATGCAACGTTTTGTTT
Source organism: Puia sp. (assembly GCA_035295505.1). Classification (GTDB taxonomy): domain Bacteria; phylum Bacteroidota; class Bacteroidia; order Chitinophagales; family Chitinophagaceae; genus Puia. Next base: position 5,769 of record DATGIX010000191.1, read on the forward strand.
TGTGGTGAAGTCAACCTGCAAAACTAATTGTATGGAAAAAATATTTCTCTCTTTTAAAAAAATCATTGTTCCGGCACTTGTTGCTGCTTTGTTTTCGGGCTGTGTGAAGGACAAAATAACTCATACCTATCAGGTGAGGACTCCGGTTTATCAGGTGCTTTCAAAATTCAGGGAACAAATCAAAAGCATGCCGGCATCAAATATTGGAAGCCGTGGAAAAATGACCGTTGCAGGTAATTACATTTTCATTTCTGAATTATATAAAGGCATTCACGTAATTGACAACAGCAATCCTGCAAGCCCCAAAAATGTTTCTTTCATCAATGTGCCAGGCAATGAGGATATGTCAATTGTCGGAAACACATTGTATGCAGATGCATATAGCGATCTTGTTACTTTCGATATCACCGATCCTGCAAATGCTGTTGCAAAAAATTTTGCTGCAAATGTTTTTCCGGATCATGCTATTTATTACGCTGGTCTTTACACCAGCCCTGATTCCATTAATGTTGTAGTTGACTGGATCGTTCATGACACTACCGTGGATTATGTGCCAAATCAAGGAGGGGGTATTTATTTTTATCCTCCAGGTTGTCCAAACTGTATGACTATTGCTCAAAACATGAATGCATCAACCTTGCCGGGAGCTGCAGGCACCAACGGTTCTTTATCCAGATTTGCGACTGTAAATAATTATTTATACACTGTTTCATATAGTCAGCTAAGTTCTTTTGATATCACCAATCGCCTGGCTCCGGTTTATAAAACCAATTTCACTGTCGACTGGCATGTTGAAACAATATTTCCATTCAAGGGAAGGCTGTTTGTGGGCACTAATAATGGTATGTATATGTATGACGCTGAGGCATCACCTTCAAATCCAACGCCACTTGGAGAATTTACGCATGTGCGTGGCTGTGACCCGGTTGTTGCAGACGATAATTATGCGTATGTCACTATTAACGATTCGAGCGCTTGTTTGGGATTTAATAATGAACTGCAAATAATCAACGTTCAGAATTTTACTAATTCTTTTCTTGTAAAGTCTTATCAGTTAACTCACCCAATCGGTCTTTCAAAAGATGGGAACAATTTATTTATATGCGATGGAAGCGACGGGCTTAAGATTTTTAATGCTGCTGACGTGAATAATCTTCAGTTGATTAAACAGATTAAAGATATCAATGCTGTTGATATTATAACTATAAATGGATTAGCAATTGTGGTGGCTACGGATGGGGTTTATCAATATGATTATTCTGATCTGAACAATATTCATCCGGTAAGCAAACTTTAAATTTCATAGCATGATCAAAAAGAAATGTATAATAATAGTTATCATGGCAATAGTTTCTGCTCATTGTTTTGGTCAACAAAAAAATCAAAGCAGGCGATTTCAATTTCATTCCATTAATAATTTTGGTTTGATAAATGGGCAAGCTGATCCTGCGTTACAAATTCAAACAATTAATGGGCTTCAGCATAAATCATGGTTTGGTGGAATTGGTTTGGGGCTGGATTATTACAGGCTCAGGTCAATTCCATTGTTTGTTGATGTAAGAAAAGAATTTGGGAAAACGAAGGATAGGTTTTTTCTGTTTGCTGATGCTGGAACAAATTTTTATTGGAAGAGAGATAAGGACGCAAAACAATTTTATGAGGAAGACAAATTCAAAAACGGGTTTTATGGTGAAGTCGGTGCCGGGTATAAAATTAAATTAAATCAAAAATTTTCTTTGATTTCAAGTTTAAGTTTTAATTATAAAAAACTGATTGAAAAAGGAAGGAATTATTTTTATTGTGATCCTATGGCTTGCCCAATAACATCTTTGCCTCCACCCGAAGAAAAAATCGACTATAACTTAAATCGCCTCGTGTTCAAAGCCGGCATTGAATTTTAGGACCGACTAATAAATTTAAGGTTGCGTTCAATTCCATTAAACTTTGCTCTTTTCAACGGAGAGTTTTGAAATATTTTTTTAAAGCTCTCCTCTTTTATTTCTTCCCAGTCATGGGTTGTGAAATTCAGGATTTCGGGAATTGGCAAGAAATTGATTTCATTTGTAGGTTTTGAAAAGCGGTTCCATGGGCAAACATCCTGGCATGTGTCGCAGCCGAACATCCAGCCATCAAATTTCCCTTTCATCGTTTCAGATATCAGCATTTCTTTCAGCTCAATGGTGAAATAAGAAATGCATTTGCTTCCATCAACTACTTTATTTTCCATGATAGCATCAGTTGGACAGGCATCAATGCATTTTCTGCAGGTGCCGCAATAATCTTTTGCAAATGCATCATCATATTCCAGTTCAAGATCTACGATCAGTGTGGCGATAAAAAAAAATGAGCCGGAATTTTTATTAATCAGATTGCCATTTTTGCCAACCCACCCCAATCCGCTTTTCGTTGCCCATGTTCTTTCAAGAACCGGGGCGCTATCAACAAACCCACGGCCGCTAACCTCGCCGATATTCAATTTTATCAACCTGATTATTTCATTCAACTTGCCTTTGATTACTTCGTGATAATCTTTTCCATACGCATATTTAGAAATTTTGGGCGCATCGTTTTGCTGTTTTTGTGAAGGATAATAATTCAGCATGAGCGTGATGACTGACTTAGCTCCGGGAACCAGTTTTGTAGGGTCAGTGCGCAGGTCAAAATAATTTTCCATGTATTTCATAGAGCCATTCATTCCAAGGCTAAGCCATCTTTCCAGCCTTCGGGCATCGTCATTCAGAAATTGTGCTTTGGAAATGCCACAATAATCGAAACCAGCTTGCTTTGCAAATTGTTTGATTAATCGGGTATGTATCGGCGGTGACATGAATCAGTTAATCGTTTAATAAATTTGCCAGTTTTGGTAATTTTTATAATTTTATCGCCAACCTAAAACTCCTTTATGACCATTAAGACCTTTGCATTCGCATTGTTATGCCTTTTTGCTTTTCATACAAGCACATTTTCTCAAGACAAGCTAAACATCAAGTTCGGAAAAATTTCACCTGCCGACTTTGACCTTTCCAAAAACCAATTCGATTCCGGAGCAGCGGCAGTTGTGATTGCTGATATGGGCGAATCGAGGTTTGAAGGGAACAACAAAAGCAACTTTTCCATCATTTTCACACATTTCAGAAGGGCGAAAATAATCAATAAGAACGGGATAGATGTTGCAACGGTTGAAATACCATTATATACAAATGGCACACTGGAAGAAAAAATTGAAAGCCTTAAAGCTGTTACTTATAATCTTGAAAATGGGAAAATAGTTGAAACGAAACTGGATGACAAGTCGGTGTTCACCGAAAAAGCCAGCAAGAACATAATACTTAAAAAATTTACTTTCCCTGCGGTTAAAGAAGGCTCGATCATTGAGTTTTCTTACAGGCAGTCATCAGATTTTATTTTTAACCTGCAGCCATGGTCCTTTCAGGGAGAATATCCTGAGCTTTGGAGCGAATATGAAGTGACTATTCCGGAATACTACAATTATGTGACGCTTACCCAGGGTTATCAGCAATTTACAAGATCCAATAAAACGTTGAATGAACATTATCAGATCAATGTTAGCAACGGTGCGGAAAGAAGTGAAATTGTTCAGCTTGATGGCTTAGCTAACAACACGCGTTTTGTGATGAAAAACGTACCTCCGTTGAAAACAGAAAAATTTACTACAACACTTAACAATCATATTGCTAAAATTGAATTCCAGCTTTCATCTGTTCATTACCCTAATTCTATGGTCAGAGATGTGATGGGCAGCTGGCCTAAAATGAGTGAGAAGCTATTGGAAGATGAGCAATTCGGCGCAGAACTCAACAGGAACAATGGCTGGCTGAGCGATGACATAAAAATTGTTACAAAAGGAGAGAAAGATAAATATCAGGTAGCGAGAAAGATTTTTGCTTATGTGCGCGATAATTTCACCTGCACCAATCATTCAAGCTTATACATGACGAATAATTTGAAAACAGTTTTCAAAAATAAATCAGGCAGTGAAGCTGAAATCAACCTGCTGTTAGCAGCCATGCTCAATCATGAAGATATACAAGCAACTCCCGTCATCCTCAGCACACGGTCTCACGGCAAGACCAATGAAATATACCCTTTATTAGACCGCTTCAACTATGTGATTTGTGCGGCCTCTATCAATAATGCTTATTATTTTCTGGATGCAAGCCAGCCGCAAATAGGTTTTGGGTATGTTCCTGAATATTGCTACAATGGCCATGCGAGATTGCTTATGAAAGGAAGCCCTCAGGCGATCTACCTTGAGGCTGATTCTATCAAAGAACGGAAAGCGACGTCTGTGTTTATAATCAATGATGAAAAACAGAAAGGCGTATTAAGTGGCAGTTTCAAATCTGATATGGGTTATTATGAATCTTATGATTTAAAAGAGAAGCTTCGAAAGAAAAGCGAGAAGGATTATTTCAAAGACATTAAATCTCCCTACACCTCAGAACTTGAAGTTGAGAACGGAGCTATCGATTCATTAAAGCAGCCTGATTTCCCGGTTTCTGTTCATTACGATTTTTCTTTAAAAAACATGTTCACTGACGACATCGTTTATTTCAACCCAATGATGACTGAAGCATACAAAGAAAATCCTTTTAAAGCTGCAGAAAGAAGATACCCGGTGGAGATGCCTTATGCATCTGATGAAACTTATACATTGAACCTCGAAATACCTGAAGGATATGTGATTGATGAAATACCAAAGTCAACAAAAGTGTTATTGAATGATAACGATGGTTTTTTTGAATATCTCATTGTGAAAGATGACAACAGTTTGCAATTGCGCAGCCGGATTAAAATTAACAAAGCGAATTTTTCACCGGATGATTATAATACACTCCGCGACTTTTTTGGTTTTGTTGTGAAAAAGCAAAGTGAGCAGGTAGTCTTCAAAAAGAAAAAATAATTGAATGAAAAACAGTTTCGGGCTAGTGAAAATAAAAAATGTAAAGGCAAAATTGATTTTGCTTTCCTGCTTGTTTTCAATATTCAAATCCTCAACTGCTGTCGCTCAGGATAAAGATCCTGTCACTTATGGAAAAGTGTCAGTGGCGGATTTTAAACTACCTCCATCAAAAGCTATTGACAGCAATGCAAGTGCTGTTATTATTGCTGATGTTGGTAACACAAGCTTTGTTGGAAATAAGAACGGATGGGTTTCTTATGTTTTTAAAAGACATACGCGCATAAAGATTATTGATAAAAAAGGAATCGATGCCGCTACAATAAAAATAAGGCTTTATAAAGATGGGGATGCGCAGGAAAAGTTAGATGATGTTCAGGCATCTTCATACAATTTAGTAAACGGAGCAGTAGTTCAATCGAAGCTTGAAAAGAAAGATATTTTTGAAAGCAAAATCGATAAAAGGCGCATTGAAAAAAAATTCACATTGCCCGGTGTAAAGGAAGATGCGATCATTGAATATTCGTATACGATCACTTCTGACTTCTACTTCAACATTCCTGAATGGCAATTTCAAAGTATTGAATATCCCTGTTTGTGGAGCCAGTATGAAATAACTATCCCGAGCCTGGTGGGTTATGTTTCTTTGAGGCAGGGAATACATCCTTTTATTATTGATAAAACAAGCGAAGGGCAGGCATCATATCGCATCAAAGATAAGGCCGAAGGAAATCTTGCTAACCCTGACCGCGATTTTATTGTGAATGCAAGCACTTACAAGCGCGTGTGGGCCATGAAAGAAATCCCCGCATTTAATGTAGAAAATTATATTTCCACGCCATATAATTATGTCGATAAAATAGAATTTCAGCTTGCAAAAACATACAATGGTGAAACAACGAGGGATGTGAAAAACACATGGCAAAAAGCAACGGAAGAGCTGCTTCATCAAGCTGATTTTGGTGAACCTCTGCAACCGGACAATTCAGATTTTGCAGAGCAGGTAAATAAAATAGTAGGTAATGAAGTTGGTGATCTTGAAAAGGCGAGAAAAATATATTATTATGTTCGTGATAATTTCACCTGCACTGATTTTTACAGCAAATACATCACTACCACATTAACCGATGTTTTTAAAAAGAAGCAAGGCAATGTTGGCGAAATAAATTTGTTGCTTGCTGTTATGTTGCGCAATGCCAGGATTCATGCAGACCCAGTGCTATTGAGCACAACCGAATTTGGATTTAACTCACCTTATTATCCTATCATGGACAGATTGAATTATGTAATATGCCGGGTTCCGATAAGCAGCAGTGTTTATTATCTGGATGCAGCGAAGTCGATGCTCGGTTTCGGAAAACTGGCTGCCAATTGCTATAACGGGCATGCACGTATTATTTGTGAAAAAGATTCAGGCTCTGTTTATTTCCGGCCTGATTCTGTGAAAGATTCAAAACTCACTTCCGTATTCATCATTAATGATGAAAAAGGAAATGGCGAAATGAGCGGTGCTTATCAATCTTCTCCGGGATATTTTGAATCTACGCTGATCAGAGAGAAAGGGGAAAAGGAATATTTCAGGAACATGATCCAAAATACTGTTGATATCAAAATAGACAGCCCTTCTATTGACTCGCTGAAGCAATATGATTTGCCCGTGAAAATACGTTTTGGGTTCAGTTATAAGAACAATACTGATCAGGACATTATTTATTTTAGCCCG
>DATGIX010000192.1:0-17202 GCA_035295505.1 Puia sp.
AGAGCTTTCGCAAAAAGATGCGATTGCAAAACAAACGCTCGACCATGCAGTGGCAGATTTGCAATCAGCAAAAATGTCTGTCGAAGCTGCAAAAGCAAATGTGAACAGCGTTCAGACAAACCTGAAATATTCTGTGATATATGCGCCGCTCACCGGGACGATTGGCATCTCACAAGTGAAATTAGGAGCTGCAGTTTCGCCCGGACAAACATTATTGAACAGCGTTTCCACTGATGAGCCGATGGCTGTTGATTTTGCAGTTGACCAATCGCAGATAAGCCGCTTTGCTCAATTACTTAACAAAAAAGAAAATCCAAAAGATTCAACTTTCACTTTGATTTTACCGGGACAATCAACATATAATTTATCTGGTCATTTAAGTTTATTGGACCGAGCTGTTGACCCATTAACAGGAACTATTAAAGCAAGACTTATTTTTTCAAATCCAAAACAAATTCTTCGTGCAGGCATCACCTGCAATGTGCGTGTGCAAAATAATACCGGAGAGAAGAAATTATTAATTCCTTACAAATCTGTAGTAGAGCAGCTCGGCGAATATTTTGTTTTTGTAGTGAGCGACAACAAGGCGTTACAACATAAAGTAACATTAGGCAACAGGATAAATGATAAAATAGTAGTAAGAAGCGGAATACAAGCAGGTGATAATGTGGTAACTGAAGGTGTTCAAAAGCTGAGAGACAGTGCAGCAGTGCAGGTTGGTCCACCGAAGAAATAAATTTTTTTCACGCAACGAGCGCAAAGAATACAAAGAACACAACGAAAAATTTTGAAGTAGCAAATTACGGTTGTTCATTGGCGTTATGAATCGTGAAATCTCTGCGGCTCTCTTTGCCCATTTGCGTTTCTCAGTGGGCTAAAAACTCCGCAAAACAAAAAAGATTATGGAGTCAACAAATATATTTCTCAGAAGACCGGTAACAGCGATTGTGATATCAATAGTCATCACGATGGTGGGGACTTTGGCGATATTGAATATGCCCATCAGCCAATATCCGAATATCACACCGCCGACTGTTCAAATTACTTCCAATTTCACCGGTGCAGATGCGCAGACTGTTGAGCAAACGACTACCACTGCAATTGAAACGCAAGTGAATGGAGTGCCGGGTATCACTTACATGCAAAGTAACAGTGCGAACAATGGCCAATCAACCATCACTGCAACATTAGATATTGGTGCAGACCCGAATGTTGTTGCATTGGATATACAAAACCGTGTCGGTATTGCTACACCAACATTGCCAAGTCAGGTTCAGCGTTTAGGCATCACTACATTGAAGCGTAATCCAAGTATATTAATGCTTGTTGCAATTTATTCTCCAAAAGGCTCGCATAGTGTTCCGTTCATGGACAACTATGCAAATATTTATGTGCGCGACCAATTGCTGCGTGTGCCCGGTGTTGGTGATGTGTTGAGTCGTGCTGATAATTTCAGTATGCGTGTGTGGTTGCAGACAGACAAGCTTGCACAGCTTGGTCTCACAGCAAATGATGTTCAGAATGCCATCAACGAACAAAACCTGCAAGTGGCTGCGGGTTCAGTTGCTTCGCCTCCGCAAAATTCATCTTCAGCATTTGAGTTCACTGTTTTCACAAACAGTCGATTGACAACAGAAAAAGATTTTGGGAATATTGTGATTCGTTCAAATCCTGCAGAAAATTCAATTGTTTATTTAAAAGATGTTGCACGATTGCAATTGGGAAAAGTAAGTTATACTGCCAACTCATTTGTTGATGGCAAGAGGTCTTCTTATCTCCTCGTATATCAAGCTCCGGGAAGTAATGCGCTGACTACAGCAGAAGGTGTATACAAAGCGATGGCAGACATGAAGAAATTTTTTCCGGTTGATATCGATTACGTAGTTCCGTTTGAATCAGTGACCGTAGTAAAAGTTTCTATTGCAGATGTTGTTCAGACTTTATTGATTGCGTTGTTGCTGGTGACAATCGTTGTGTTTTTATTTCTTCAAAACTGGCGCTCCACACTAATCCCTGTGCTTGCGATTCCTGTTGCGATTGTAGGAACATTTATATTTTTCATACCGCTTGGCTTCACGATTAATACACTGACCATGTTTGGTTTCGTGTTGGCAATTGGCATTGTGGTAGATGATGCGATTGTAGTGGTGGAAGCAGTTCAACATTATATCGACACAGAAGGCATTTCTGCGAAAGAGGCTACAGCAAAAGCTTTGAAAGATATCACCGGGCCTGTTATTGCGATTGCATTGATATTGGCAGCAGTGTTTGTGCCGGTAGGTTTCATTCCGGGCATTGTAGGAAGATTGTATCAACAGTTTGCCATCACGATTGCCATTTCAGTTTTGATTTCTGCATTTGTGGCATTATCACTCACTCCTGCTTTGTGTTCATTATTATTAAAACCACAGCATCTCGATAAAAATTCCAGAGGCATTAATAAATTTTTCTATTGGTTTAATGAAGGCTTCAGAAAATTCAGCCTCAGCTACACATTAGGTGTAAAAGGTTGGATAAAAAGAGCATCACTCGTCATCATTCTTTTGATATGCATTATTGTTGGGGACATATTTCTTTTCAAAAGCAAGCCAACAGGATTTATTCCAACAGAAGATGAAGGTCGTTTGTACGTGACGTTTGAACTTCCTGAAGCAAGTTCCACCAACAGGTCGCTTATTATTATTGACAGCATGATGAACATTGCACAAAAAGTGCCGGGCGTTTTCCACGTCGCAGCATTGGGCGGATTGAATTTTATCAGTGGTGGTTTTAAATCGAATAGCGGCACCATGTTCATGCAATTACAACCTTGGGATGAAAGAAAAGGCATTACACAATTGAACATCATGGCTGAATTGAATAAACGTTTTGCGGTTATTAAAGAAGCAAAAATTGTCGTAATTGGACCACCTGCAATTCCTGGTCTTGGCAATGCAGGAGGTTTCAGCATTCAGATAGAACAAAAGCAAACGAATGATGATATCAAAACTTTTGAAAGAGTAGTAAATAGTTTCGTTGCCGAGGCAAATAAGCAGCCTGAAATTGGCGGCGCGTTCACATTCTTCTCTGCGCACACGCCGGGCTATGAGGTAGATGTTGACAGAGACAAATGCAAAAAGCTTGGACTGAATCTTTCTGATGTTTACAATACGATGCAGATGTATATGGGCAGCACATATATTAATCAGCTCACTATTTACGGAAGGAACTTTTACGTAGTTGCGCAAGCCGATACTAATTTCCGCAACGACATCAAAAGTATCGGTCAGTATTATGTGAAAAATGCCGCCGGCTCGATGATTCCGTTGAGCACAGTAGTGAGTTATAAAATAACAGAAACAGCTCCGCTGATTTCACATTTCAATATTTACAGAAGCGCAGAAATTGATGGCGGAGCGAAACAAGGGTTTAGCAGCGGGCAAGCCATTGAAGCACTACAACGCACGGCAGCAAAGGTTTTGCCGGAAGGTTATGGTTATGAATTCTCCGGTCTCAGTTTGCAGGAAATAAAATCAGGCTCCAGTGCAGTTTATATTTTTGCATTATCAGTTGTTTTCGTATTCCTTTTCCTCGCTGCGCTGTATGAAAGTTTTTCTGTTCCATTTTCAGTGCTGCTTGCGGTGCCGGTTGGTGTGTTCGGGGCTATTCTTGCATTGACATTTTTACCAAAGCTTTCAAACAATGTGTATGCACAAATCGGATTAATAACCCTAATTGGTCTGTCAGCAAAAAATGCGATTTTGATTGTTGAATTTGCAAAAGAAAGAGTAGACAGTGGCATTGCTATTATCCCTGCAACACTTGATGCTGTGAAGCTCCGTCTTCGCCCAATATTGATGACATCCATTGCATTCATATTAGGCGTACTCCCGCTGGCGATTGCTACTGGCGCGAGTTCCGTGGCACGTAACACAATCGGCTGGACAGTTCTTGGCGGCATGATTGCAGCAACAGGCCTTGCTATCTTCATCGTTCCTGTTCTGTTTGTAGTCATCACAAAGGCTTCTTATGGAAAGAAAAAACTAGAAGAGCTGCAAGCGCACAGATTGCATGAAGATGAAGAAAGAAAAACAGGAACTGTGAGTTGATAGAAACCAGGATTTATTAAATAATCGATTGTATATTGAAGAGCTATAAGGTTTACAAAATCTTATAGCTTTTTAGTTTTTAAAATTGATTACCATATTGGTAAGATTGATAACAACAGTTTTGCGAATCAGGATATTAAGAATTTGAAAGCATAAGGCAGCAAGAGAATAACAATAGCAGCAATAACTAACCTGTAAACCCATTTCTTTGAATCAATAAAAGTGGTAATAACTTTTTTCAGGCTTTCTGATTCAGTCATTCGCCGATTGACTTTGAGCTCTGCAATTCCAACGATTCCTAAAAATCTTTGTGGGAATTGAAATCCGTATTTATCGACCATTACTTTTTTCAATAGAAATGTTCTTATCTGAAGAACGACAGCAATGAGCAGGCATGGTATCCATGACAGAGATAAATAATTCAAAACATCCATAAACGTCTGAATGATGTGTTTAGATTTTCGTCTTATTTCTTTTTGATTTCTTAGAGCGCTGAATGAGATTTTGCAAAGGAAACAGGTTTGAATGGTTGTAGCTAATTGAGAGTATTCATTAAAGTTAATAAAAATGGTCCGTTCAACAACGAACCATTGTACAATAAATCAACTATTATTTGCAAGTTTCTTAAAAATTAAACCCTAATCTCAGGCTTATATTCGAAAGCGAGCCACCTGTGATACTTGTGGATTCATATTTGATTCCTGCTTCGAAGGCATTGAAATTAACACCAACTGTTGGCGCGAAAGTAAAGCCGCTATATGAATTGGAAGCTACTGTCCCATTGTCATCATAATAAATTTTAAAAGAAGAAAAGCCTACTTCGCCCATCACAAAAAATGGTTTTGCGAAAATATATTTATATCCGGCTTTTACTGGTATCTGAAGGCTCGCTTTTGTAGACTTGCCTTGGTCTGTTTTGGGAATATATCCAACTGCGCCGGAGGTAAGTGTGACAAATCCTGGTCCTACATGATAAGCGAAGCGGATAGTAATTCCTCCAGTGAAATGATATCCGGTATTTGCATCGCCAACTGGCAAGCCGCCTTCCAAACCAAAGCCAACGCTGAATTTCTTGCTGTCACTCTGAGCGCTTGCTGAAAGAGAACCTAACACCAAAAAACAAAATATGCCTAAGGCAACATAGCTAATCTTTTTCATGCGAAACTTGTTTTAAATTATTAATGGTTTAAAACGTAAAACTGCACTTTGAAAAGCTCAGAAGCAATAACTCATTTGTATAATTTTTTGGGCATTTTGAAATGTTTTCAGGCTCAGTTTTGCTTTTGTTCCATCGAACACCCTCTATAATAAAATTTCCTGCACACTTCAGCGAAGCAATTTTCGTTATTTTTATGACTGATGTGATCACGCATAATCGTGCAATAACAATCAATTAATTTCTATGCGCATAAAATACATTTTGCTCTTTGCTGTGCTGGTTTCTTTGGTGATACAATCAAATGCACAATACAAACGCAGGGGTGAAACACTGCAGACCAGAGGCAAGAAACCTGGAAAATCAAAAAAAGCAGATTACACAATCGAGCAATTCAAAGGCAAATGGCAGGAATTTGAAAGAAGGAACAGAAGCGACAGCTCTGTTGTAAGCTTCAATGACAGCATACAATTAAAATTCAGTGACAGCAGTAAAGTGATGACGAAAACCAGCATTGCAACAAGCATGACTTTAGTTGGAGATGCAGAAATTGGCGATAATAATCTGCTGACAGTTGCTGCCGACGAATACACCGTTAAATCTTTGACAACTGATAAAATGGTTCTTGATGATGATGAGAAATTCATTCATATCCTTAAAAAGCTCGACACATTCTGGTACGAAACCTTAGGGCGAATTCCTGTGAAGCAACTTGATTACAGCACACCAATTTCAACAAGCGTCAATAATATTTTAGGAAAATGGTTTGTATATAGGAGATATGCAAAACCGGGAGCAACTACTGATAATGTGCTGTTGATAAAATACCTCAATCTTACTGCCAAATCAAATGAGACTACTGCAATTGGCGATATCACTTTTTATCAGGGTCAATCTTCTCAACAGTTATCCTGTACTGCAACAATAAAAGGAAGCGAGATAAAAATTGTTGCAGGCTCTAATAAATGGACTTTGTCAGTGTATCAGGCAGATGCGAATAATTTTGTTTTTGGGAATGCGGATCTTTTATATTTCAGCAAACCATCGAAAGGAGAATAACATGAAAGCAGATAAGATACGATTGACTACAATTGATGAGTATATCGATGCCCAGCCAAATGAAATCAGGCCAGTTTTACGAAAGCTGAGAGATGCAATTAAAAAAGCAGCCCCTGAATCAGAAGAAGTGATCAGCTACCAGATGCCAGCATTCAAATTTTATGGTATGCTCGTGTGGTTCGGCGCTTCTAAAAATCATTACGGTCTTTATCCTTATTCAAAAACAATTGAAATTTTCAAGGACAAGCTCACTTCTTATGAGCTTTCAAAAGGAACAATCAGGTTTCCATATAATAAGCCGGTGCCGGTTAAATTGATCACAGAGATCATCAAATTCAGGGTGAAAGAAAATGAAGAGAAAGAAGAGTTGAAAAGGCTTTCAAAAAAGAAAAAGACTTTCAAAAAATAACCCAATGCCATTGTTGGTCAGACGACCAACAGCGACAAGGCCTTCCAAAAATCACTTCACAAATTTCTGCGCATACTGAGCACCGTTAGTGCCTGAGAGTTTCAATACATAAGTACCTTTCGCTAATCTGCTGATATCAAGATTTTGACTTTCATAAGAAATACTTTTATTAATCAGAAGCCGACCTGAAATGTCAAATACCTCAAAGTATATTAACTGGTTGCTGTTTTCATTATTCAATCTCACAAAGAGATTATTCCCATTCACAAAAATATATTCAACAAATTTTGAAGATGCTTTTCTCTTCAATGAAATAACTGTTGAATAATTTGAATTGCCATCCAGATCAACCTGCCTTAGCCTGTATTCTGCAATTTGCTTTCCGAGATCAATTGATTCATCATCAAAAGTGTATTTCCCGGTTTGAAGATTTTCTGACTTTATAAATCCGACTGAAGCAAAAGAATTTTCATCAGCATATTTTCTTTCTATAAAATAACCTTTGCTGTTTGTTTCATTCTGAATGCTCCAGTTTAATCTGTTAAGCTTGTCCATAGCATTTCCACTAAATGAAACAAAAGTGATTGGCAAAGGAGAACTTAATAAAGTAGTAGTGAACAATCCCCTTCCGTGTGTAGCTGCAACAACCACATTATCAACGGGCCTCCATTTCAACATGTAAGTGCTAACATTCCCAATTCCGGTTGAATTTTGTGTCCATATCGTGGAAGTATTATTTGATGTGATGGTTGACCATACGCCTAATTCTGTTGCAAGCATAATGCCGCCATTAGGGCCGCCAGTACCAACATTTGCAGTGGAAGGAATGATCATTCCCCATCGAACAGGGACGTCTGGTAAATTCACTCCGTTGTTATCAAGCGATGTCCATGTTGCTCCTTTATCAGTCGACTCCCACACACTGGCAACACCATAATTTGAAACAGTGATGAGCAAATGATTTTTATTTCCTTTTTCAACATCAATGCTTGAAATATAAGAGCCGGAAGTTAAAGACAAGGAAGTGATTTGTGTTGTTGTGCGTGTGCCTGTGCTCGCGCCACCAATTACATACAATTGAGGTACCTGATTAGAGGTTGCATCGTCGGCTGTGGAAAAAGCAACCCAAACACTATCTGTTGTGTTAGGGTCTACTTTCACTGCAGAAACCTGTAAGCTAGTATTTGAAGAAACTGTTATAGTTGTGCCAGTGGGGGAAGCAGAAGTTATGGTGCCGACCCGTCTCAATTTTGTATCTGTATATGCACAATACAAATATTGAGTGGTGTTATCATAATCAGCGGGATTTATGAAACGCCCGTTTGTAGAATTTGTCCAGATTGAGAAACTAGTTCCTCCATTTGTCGATCTTGAATATGCAGCATCAGTATAGCTCGTGATCTGATAATTCGGATTGTTCTGATCTATAAAACAAAATGCCCCATCACCGCCGGTAGCCGTAGCAACGCTGTTAATGCCTGTGGTACTGAACACATGTGATCCATTATCCTGTGCGCCTGCAAGCATATCATTAGAGCCCGAATTGGGGTTAATAGCAGCAGCATAATATTGAGTAACATTCAGGCCATTGTCCTTGCTTGAAAAACTTGATCCTCCATTTGATGTATAAAAAATACCGCCATCGCATCCGACAATAAAATTTGTTGATGAGCCAGGCGCAAATGTGATGTTATGAATATCTGCATGCACATAAGGCAAGCTGCTGCAACCAGAAGCCCATTGCGTTAATTGCGACCAGCTTGAGCCACTGTTGCTGGTTGTCATCACATCAACCCCTCCTGCATAAACTATAGCATCGTTATTTGGATTTATGGTAAGCACTAAATCATACCATGCCTGACCTCTTGAAAAATCCTTGCTTGTCGAAGATCCCTGATCGCACCAGTTAGTGGTGTTTGTGATATTTGTCCATGTGCTTCCTCCGTCATCTGATCTTTCCATGGCCGTAATACCATTCCCTGTTCCCTGAAAAATGGCATAAAGCCTATTGTTGTTGGAAGGGGAACACGCAATCTGAATTCTTTGCCAGTAATTTCCTGTGCCAGCAGAAGGTGCAAAATTTGTCCACGTGCCGGAATTGCCAACCGTTGCACCTGCAGAAGATTTATAAATTTTCCCTGCCGGTGTGCCGGTGCTATAATCCACCGTGCTTGCATATATATCGCCACTTGCTGAAAACGCAATATCATACCCGTTGAAATCAACAGCATTCGAACAGGAGCCTCCGCCTGAATAAACACCAATAACTCTTGTCCATGTTGTGCCGCCATCTGTTGATTTTAGAATGCCTCCTCTATTACAAAAAGTTGCACTGATGCCTGACGCATATACATCACCGTTGGAGTAGACTGCAATCTTTTGTATATAATTAAAATCAGTTTCCTGAGCTCCCCCTGTAGTTGTTGACGCCAATAAACTCCAGCTAGCTCCGCCGTCAGTTGATTTGTAAATGCCCAAACCTCTCAATGCATCTACATTGAAGTATCCCTCTCCTGTACCCGCATACATAATACTTGAATTGGAAGGATCCTGAGCAAGGGTGGTAATTGCAAGATTTGCAGACACGCTGCTTATCTGAACCCACGCCGGAGTTCCTGAAGTGAAATTTGTCGATTTCCATAATCCGCCGCTAACACTGCCCGCGTATACTGTGTTGCCACTCGCATCTGATTTATCAATCAAAACTGCTCTGCATCTTCCGCCAATATTGCTTGGTCCACGTTCTGACCAGGTCAATCCGGTGCTAAGAATTGTTGAGCCAGAGTTCATTCCTAATGTTTGTGCGCTTGCTTTGTGAGTTAGTTGTTGTCTGGCGGCTTCAAGCCTTTCGGTGGGAACATAACCAAGCTGAGGGTCTTTTGTCATCAACACTTCCTGCTTTATTCTCGCAAGCACTTCTTCATCCCTGTCCATTTCAGTTCCATCGCGTAATTCACGGTCATCTCTATCTGAAAAGGGAGTGTATTGGTTAAGATTTCTTTTTGAGACAAAGAAAAAGATGAGACAGATGATTATCCCAATGGCAAAGAAGTAAATTTTTTTCATGCGTTAGTTTTCAATGAAACTTGTGTTAGGGAAACAGCATTACTTCAACAGCAGGATAAGGCGGGAATATATGAACAGGTTATGTTTGCGCAGAAATACTTACTCGATACTAACGTTACCGCTTAATAACATATTACTAAATCAAATATAAAAAAATCCCCGCGAATTTGCGAGGATTTAATAATGTAAAAATGTTTCATTACCATTTATCGACTTCCTCAGTGGAAGAAGATGGAGCTGGAGTTTCTGCTTTAGCTTCAACTACCGGAGCGGGAACATGGTTATTATGTTCTTCGCTTACGCCATTCTCACTTGCTGCACTACCTTCTGTTTCAGGAACTGTGTCATGATTATAAGCATCAAAATCGAAATCAGGCATCAATTCTGTTTTCACATAGTCAATGGCTTCGCCGAGTGCTTTGATGAATTTGTTGAAGTCTTCTTTATATAAAAAAATCTTGTGCCTGTCGTAACCGTCTTCGTTGAATTTTTTACGGCTTTCCGTAATCGTGAGATAGTAGTCGTTGCCACGTGTTGCTCTCACATCAAAAAAATAGGTTCTTCTTTTCCCTGCTCTGATGCGTTTGCTGTAAACGCTCTCCATTCTTTTGTCATTATTTTCGTACGCCACAATTAGTAGGTTTTGATTAATTAAAATTTAAGTATCTACAAATATAATATTGTTTTGGAACTGGCAAAATTTACAGGGAAGATAAGGGGGAAATTAGCTGTCAGGTAAGGTTGGCTCGTCTTTCTGCTGTTGTTGCAGGTCGTAAAGATAAGCATAGTAACCATTCAAAGCAAGTAATTGCTGGTGCGTTCCTTTTTCAACAATTTTGCCTTCGTCGAGCACCACAATCAGGTCAAAATCGAAGAGGGAAAAAATGCGGTGCGTAATGATAATCGCCGTTTTGTTTTTCAGGTATAGATAAAGGTTATTCAAGATTTCCTTCTCTGTTTTGGCATCAATCGCGCTGAGGCAATCGTCCAGAAGCACCACTTCAGGGTCTTTTATCAATGAGCGTGCGATGGAAATTCGCTGCTTTTGCCCGCCGCTCAACGTAACGCCCCGCTCTCCTATCATGGTTTCATATTGATTGCTGAAACCCATGATTTCTTTATCGACACTTGCATTGCTTGCTGCCTGTTTCACCAAATCTTCATTCTTTTTTTGAAGACCGAATTGGATATTATTAGAGACAGTGTCACTGAACAGGAAAACATCCTGCGGCACATAACTCAACTGATTTCGTAGACTTTGTAAATCGAACTTCCGAATATCAATACCATCAATCAGAATCTTGCCACTCGTTGGGTCATACATTCTAAGAAGCAATTGAGCAATGGTTGTTTTCCCGCTTCCTGTTCTTCCAATTATCGCAACCTTCTGCCCTTTTTTGATATGAAGATTGAAATCTGTGAGCGCATGGATTCCTGTGTTAGGATAAATAAAATTGATATTATCAAAAAGGATTTCGCCTTCAATTTTATTAGTGAAAGCATCTGAAGGATTTTGAATCTGCGACTCGGTATTCAGGAATTCATTCAACCTTTTTTGCGAAGCGGATGCACGCTGCATCATGCTTGCCACCCATCCAATAGCGCTGACGGGAAATGTCAGCATCGTGATATAAATCACAAACTCAGTGATGGTGCCTATGTCTGTATTATGCTTTCCATAAATAACATATAATCCGCCAATCATGATAGTTAGCAAAGTGCTTAATCCAATCATTAATCCCATGGAAGGGAAATAGATGGATTCAACCTTCGCAAGGGCGACTGCGTTCTTTCTATAGTCTTCGCTGTTTTTATAGAAGAAATTGAACATCGCACTCTCTTGCACAAAAGATTTGATAACTCTAATCCCACTATAAGATTCTTGTGCATTTGTTGTGAGATTACTTAACAAAGCCTGAATATGCTCGCTTCGTTTATGAATGATATTATTCACGTAATAAATTGTGAATGCAAGAATCGGTAAAGGTGCCAACACATACAGCGTAAGCAAGGCATCTTTTTTTATCATGAAGAACAAACTGAAGCCAATGACTACAACAAGGTTCGTTAAATACATAACTGCGGGTCCCGTGAACATGCGAACGCGGCTCACATCCTCTGCCATACGGCTCATAAGATCGCCGGTGCTATGCGTTTTATAAAAACCTAAATCGAGTTTTTGATAGTGCAGATAGATTTCATTCTTCTGGTCAAATTCGATATGACGGCTCATTACGATAATCGTTTGCCGCATCAGAAATAAAAAGAAACCGCTGATGAGCGCAAGCACTAAAAGCGTAATGCCGCATATAACCACTTTGTTTCCGAAAGAAGGTTTTGCTTCATCCATTTTCCGGATAAACTTTTTTACGAGGATATCATAATTCGCCGTATCTCTTTTTTCGGTTCTTCTTTCCTGAATAATTGCCTGATTGTTTTTGGCATTTTTTCGGTTAGTGCTGTCCGTTAGCTCACGTTCAACCGAGTTCACTACATAACCTGTAATCTGCGGGGATAAAATGCGGAAATAGTTAGATAAGATGACAAAAGCAATACCCAACAAAAAACGCCAGCGATATTTCCAGAAATATTTATTGAGCGAACGTAGATAGCGCAAGAGAATCTTTTTTGTAAAGTTAATCCATTGCCACTGAATGTTAGATTTGCTTCAGTATTTTCAGACCTGACAGGTTTTGAAAACTTGTCAGGTCTTTGCAAGTTCAGACAATTTTCTATGCAGTTCCAAAACCTGTGGCATCATTAATTGCTTTTCATCATTATAAATCACAAAATCGCAAAGCTTCATTTTTTCATCTTCATTCATTTGATTTTTCATTCGCTTCTGCACTTCTTCTCTGGAAACATGATCTCTTTTCATAGTTCGCTCGATTCGCAATTCTTCCGGCGAAGAAACGCCTATCACATAATCCAGGTGTTTGTTGATGCCGCTTTCAAAAATTAATGCCGCTTCGCGAATCGCATAAGGAGCAGTCTGCTCTTTCATCCATCGCTCACTGTCATGCATAACCGCTGGGTGAGTGAGCGAATTGAGCAGCTCAATCTTGTCTTTATTATTGAAAACAATGGAAGAAATATATGCGCGGTTCAGTTTCCCGTTTATATAAGATTCTTCTCCAAAATTTTTGATGATTTCTTTTTTCAGATTATCATCTTCATTCATCAATCTCTTTGCAGCATCATCGGCATAATACATAGGGATGCCAAGCACTTCAAAAATTTTTGCAACTGTGCTTTTGCCTGAACCGATGCCGCCTGTCAATCCAATTTTTAACATAAAGACTAAAATCTAAAAACTAAAAAATCCAAAACTCATGACGAATTTCAGATTTAGAGTATAATTTTTAGTTTTTGAATTTTTTATTTAGTAACAGCAGCCGCCTTACTAAGGTTCTGCGTCCATTCAATCGAAATAGCACTTTTCTCTATTTTGATATAGCTGCCCGGGCTTGTTTCCAGCATAATCGTTCCATCATCATTTACTTTGTTTACCGTGCCGTGAATGCCTGCTATAGTCACAATCTTATCTCCTTTCTGCATATTTTCCTGAAACTGTTTTGCCTGCTTTGCTTTTTTTGCCTGAGGGCGAATCATGAAAAGCCAGAACACCAAAATCATTGCGCCTAACAAAATAAAAGTGAAAGAACTGCTTTGTCCGGGAGCTGCTTGCAACAAAATCAAAAGTGTGTACATTTTATTTTTATTTATTGTTCGAAGAATTAATTCGCGTTACCATTTTTTCTTTTCCACTTCCACCACGAATTGTAATTCGTGTTGCTGCGAACCTTTCGTGTTAGCATATACAAATAACGTTTTGTGGTTCATCCCTGTTCTGCCCTCACTGTTAAAAGATGCTTTGATAGTCCCTTGTGCGCCGGGAGCAACGGGTTCATTAGGCTGTTCGGCAACCGTGCAACCGCAACTTGGTTGCACACGGGTTATAACAAGTGGTTTTGTTCCTGTGTTTTTAAAAGCATAAGCAACTTCGAGCTTCTGCCCTTCTGCAATTTTTCCAAAATCTTTATGTGTGGAATCAATCCATTCAAGTGTGGTGTAA
Organism: Puia sp.; assembly: GCA_035295505.1. GTDB lineage: Bacteria > Bacteroidota > Bacteroidia > Chitinophagales > Chitinophagaceae > Puia. Next base: position 13,854 of record DATGIX010000192.1, read on the forward strand.
TTGGCAGAATCTTTCAAAGCTGCTTCCGCCCCAGCAGGAGGCATTGCTTTTTTGTCTGTGCCGGTGTTACAGCTCACAATTACAATCGCCAATAAAAAAGAAATGAATAAACGCATTATCAAATTTTTTGCAAACGTACAGGAATTTTTTTTGCCACAGATTACACGGATGAACACAGAATTTGATGAATATATCTGTGCTTTTCTGTGTAATCTGTGGCTAGCTGTTTTAAAATTTCGCCGCCTTGAAATTCACTTTATGCATCTTGTTCTCTTTCACTAAATCTTTATGGATATTATCCAGAATCCCATTCACAAAATGCCCGCTTTGCTCGGTGCTGTATTCTTTCGCAAGGTCAATGTATTCGTTAATGGTCACTTTTGGCGGGATGGTTTCAAAATATAAAAATTCACAAACACCCATCTCCATCAAAATCATATCAAGTGTAGCGATTCTCTCAGCATCCCAGTTTTTTAATTTTGGTTTGATGAGTTCCATCGTTGTTTCTTTCTTTTCCAAAACAGTTTGCAATAAACCTTTTGCGAAATCCCATTTTTCTTTGCCAAGCATATCCTGGAAATTCACAGACTGTGGCTTATTAATATATGACATCACAAACTGGTTCAGCATTTCAATATCATCGTCCCAATTGGTGAACAATTCTTCTGCATAGCTCACGAACAATTCATTCGGCAGCATCAAATCTGTGAAAATAAATTCCAGAATATCTTTTTCGGATTTCTTTTCGCGTGAAGATGCGTGGATGTATTTTTTGTATTCATCTGTATCAGCCAATTCCTGATATAATTTTTTTATCAACTCTTTATTGATGAATAATTGTGGCTTATCTGTGGCAATCGCTTTTTTGTATGACTCATCTTCCAAAATTTTCCAAAGCACTTCATTGCCGGCAAGACGGGTATTCACGTTCATATCAAGCTCTGTCGGCAAATGCTTGGATGCACGGACACGCGAATCAGTTTCCGCGTAACGGGCTATCTCAGTAATAAAATGAATCAGGTAAACGAAAAGCTGGCGGGTCTGGTCGAAATGTTTCTGTAAAATTTTTATGTCTTCTCCTGGCTTCTGGCTGTTTTCGCGTGCTTCCAACGAGTACAAAGTCTGCATCACTTTCACGCGGATGTTTCTTCTGCTAATCATTTATTAAGAACTTATTTGAGGCTGCGAAGATAAGGGAATTTGCGGATGTGAAAATGTGCGGATTTGCGAATTGGAAATCAGAGGATTTTGCTATCAAAGTGAGAAATTTTTATCTTTAATACTAATTATGAAAAAAGAACTAAAAACAATTTCAATCGAAAAAATGATTGATAAGCATGTTGGCAAACGTGGCACCGGAAAACGAGAAGCATTTGAAAATGAACTCAGAATTGAATTGCTCGGTGACGCTATTAAACAAGCAAGAAAAGAGCGCAATTTGACTCAGGAACAATTAGGCGAGTTAGTGGGTGTTCAGAAGGCGCAGATTTCAAAAATCGAAAATAGTTTTACCAATGCAAGGTTCGAAACAATCCTGAAAGTATTTAAAGCATTAGGGGCAAAAGTAAATTTTAATATAGAGCTTCAGAATCACAAAGCAAAGGTTTTGTGAGACGATAAAACAAGCCAACAATTCAACGTTAAATGACATGATATTGAAAAGAGCAATAATTCCGATAGGCATAAGCTTAATTTTATTAATGCCTATAATTTTTAACTTCATCGATTTGGCAAATGTTTTTTACTCAAAAGCTGATTACCCTTTTGAAAGTGAATTTTTTGGCAGATTCTCAGTTTATCATTCTAAGGCGACTTATGTATCTTATACTTTCATTTCTATTTTGTTCCTTCTACTAACAATTTTATTATGTTTAAAATATAAATGGAAAATATTCTTCGTTTTTTTGAGTATTGATATTTTGATTTTTCTATACCCATTGCTGACAAACTAATTATGAAAAAAGACATAAAGGCAAAATGTTCCTTTACCTTACCCATCCCGCAATTCTGTCACACCCTCTTCCCTTTCACCCCAAACTGACGACCGATGACTGCCAACTGCTCACTTTTTTCTGACAAGAGTTCAATTTTTTCACTTTTTCCGCCTTTGGTACAAAATTAGTCAGTAGGTTTGCGCCCCTATTACAAAGGGACATCAAAAATTTTCACAAATAAAAATCAATACTATTATGGCTAAGAAGTTAGCGATTCTGCCAATTGCAGGCACAAAAAACAGGGTTTTCGTGAAACCTGCTCCAGCCGAAGAAAGGACTTCAGGCGGGATTATCATTCCTGACACAGCAAAAGAAAAACCTCAGAGAGGTGAAGTGGTCGCCATCAGCGAAGTTGATGAAGACGGAAAAAAACCGGCTCTCAAAATCGGCGACGTAGTTCTTTATGGCAAATATGCCGGAACTGAAATCAGCTACGAAGGTCAGGACTTTTTGAGCATGAGAGAATCTGATATCATCGCGAAATTATAATCAGTGATGTGCAGATTAGCTAATGTGCGAATATTAGCTTATTGAATTTACAAAAACTTTTAAAAACTCATGAATGTGAAATAACCCAAAAGCATTCTCACATTCACAAATTTTCACATTTTCAAATTACATAATTATGGCAAAACAACTTTTCTTTGAAATCGATGCACGCAACAAAATGAAACGCGGCGTTGATATTCTTGCGAATGCTGTCAAAGTAACACTTGGGCCAAAAGGTCGCAATGTTGTTCTTGAGAAAAAATTTGGTGCTCCATCTATCACTAAAGATGGTGTTACTGTTGCAAAAGAAATTGAATTGGAAGACCCGATTGAAAACATGGGCGCTCAGATGGTGAAAGAAGTGGCTTCTAAAACTGCAGACATTGCAGGTGATGGAACTACTACTGCTACTGTTCTTGCGCAAGCCGTTATCAACGAAGGTTTGAAAAACGTTGCTGCTGGTGCAAACCCTATGGATTTGAAACGTGGCATTGAAAAAGCAGTTACTGCAGTTGTTGAGAACCTGAAAAAACAATCTCAGACAATTGGCAACGACAGCAAAAAAATTCAGCAGGTTGCTTCTATCTCTGCAAACAACGATGAAACAATCGGCAAACTGATTGCTGAAGCTTTCGGCAAAGTGGGCAAAGAAGGCGTTATCACTGTTGAAGAAGCAAAAGGAACTGATACAACTGTTGATGTTGTTGAAGGTATGCAGTTTGACCGTGGTTATATTTCTCCTTACTTCGTTACGAACAGCGAAAAAATGGAAGCTGAGTTGCAGAATCCATATATATTAATATATGATAAGAAGATTTCTGCAATGAAAGACATTCTTCATATACTTGAAAAAGTTGCACAAGGTG
>DATGIX010000193.1:0-25967 GCA_035295505.1 Puia sp.
AAATCAGCATCCCAGAAAACATGACCGTTGTAGCCAAGCCCACTCAACCCCATGGGTGAGGGGCTATAAGCAGTTCCCTCCCTCAAAAAAGAATATAAATGATACATCATGCTGTGCACATCCTGCTGCGCTTGTGCATCACCGTTAATAATAATATCGCTCTTCCATAATTCATCCCACGCGTTATTGTGAAACATGATCAATCTCTCTCTGCCTTGCAGCTTCGCAAAAATTGTCAATCGCTCCGCTTCGTTCAATGGGTCATCATGATGTGCTGATGTGATGGAAGAACCAGCAATTGAAAATTTATATGTTTCACCGGCTTTTATTTTTCTGATGAATTTCATCAGGTGCATATTGTTGTCCCACATTTCATGGATCACTCTTGGTTCCTGCCCATGTGCTTCACTAAACAAAAAAGTAGTAGATGCGCACATTAATAATTTTCCTGTCGGGCTTTTTGCCGAAGATGTCAATAAACTGATGAGCACATGCGGCCTGTCAATTTCATTATAATAATTCTGAACATCTTTTAATGCGTCGGGAGCTTCCATCACACTGGAACCGGTAATGGAAATATCTTTTTTAGCAGTAATTGTTACGTCCATCAAAACGGTGAAAGGCAGTTGGCGCAAAGAATAATAAGTGTATGAAATAGTTGCTTTATCACCATGATCGAATGAAGTGGTGAATGTCGCATGATGCATGTCGAGTTCTTGCTTCAGGTTGCTGATATCTTTCGCTCCGATTTCTTTCTCATCAATGCTTAATTTCATATTCAGCAAATTGAAGCTGCGCAGGAAATTGCTTACTCTTCCTCTTCCATACAAATCATAAGCGCCGGCAAGCACCACATCTTTCACTTTGAAAGGCTCGGGCGAAGAAACGATGCCGATCATTCCATTGGCAACAGTGATGCCGTAATAATTTGATGCATCGATTTTGTCTGTGCTGATTTTCCACGTGTCTTGAGAAAATGAGAAATAAGAAATGAGAAATAAGAAATGAGATAACAGCAATCGCTTCAGCATATTTTTGTGATTGTTTTTTTTGAGAAAGATTAAATGTAGTAAATAAAATTTTCTTGTCGTCAAACCTCAATTCCGAAAATCGTTTGAAGTATCGGTTTTCATGAAGCCTATTTTATTGTGACGCATGAAAGGGATTATGTAAACGTTCCTGCTTACATGCGCAGACCGAAACAGCAAATATTCGTTCTTTGGGTCAACTTTTAAGTCGGTATCTCTTATATACTTGTTGTTTCCAAATTGAATATGTTTGACACCGTTCATTTTTTTTCCGAATTTCTGGGCACAAAAAAAATCTACGAAATTCTGATTCGCCTGAAAAAAGGCATTTTCAAGGGATAACTGTGAGCCAACCAATTTGGGATTCAAATCAATGATTGTATCTTTTAAGACATTCGTTGAACTGTCTACCTCAGAAATGCAGAAGGACCTGTTTGTAAAATAAGATCCGAATTCTGAATAAAACGCATTGTGTGCTCCTGATATCGAATATGAATAAGACGAATTATAAAAAGATGTTGAATAGCTATCAACACTAAAAATTAGCAATTTGCCACTGATGCTGAACATTTTTTCAATTACAAAATGGTTTTTCGAAGTGTTGCCTGAAACTTCCGGTCCAATTATTTTTGGGCTGCCTGAAATTACATTAAGATTTGTATCAAGCTTTGCAAGAAAAAAAGGATAATTTCTTGACGTCTCATTTCTGCTATTCTCTGTTTGTTCTCTTCTTGAAGCATAGACCCATAAAAAGCCGGAACTATCTTTTAACAACTTTGGGGTATTAAAATCAAATTTTGTTGATTTAAAGCGGGCTTCTGCAATCCAATTTGTATCTCTGATATATGCCTTGTAAACAATCATTTCTTCTTCTCTGTTCTTTTCCGAGGTTGATTGACTAAGATCTTGCTTTTTTTGAATAACTCTATAAATCACCGAATCCGGGTTTACGATAATGCTATTGTTTTCAAGAACAGTATTAATAACCGGGGCATCAAGATGAACGTTATCTTTTTGATCAGTTATGTTAGAAAAATTTCCTTCCTCATCGATTTTGTAAATATAGCTTGTGGATATGGCTGGCTCTAACTGGATTATTCTGACAAGTGCGTAGTAATGTGATGAATCTGCCAAAAAGAAATTAAAGTAAATAGAAGCATTCAGCTCTGACTCTATGATGTCAATTAACTTCTCTCTCATTAGATCCATCTGGTAAGAAAAAACAAGAATCTGAATGGTTGTTTTTTTATGCTTGTTATTATATGCAGTCGATATTTTACAGATATGATAAGTATTCCCGATTTTTCCGACAATCCTATATTCGTTGTTTAGATCACCGGAAAAGAGTTGGGAGTAATGACTGTTTTGGGCAAAGGAAATTTCAGCAAAAGAAAAAAAAATTAAAATCAGAGAAAAGGTTTTTTTTGATGGCATTCATAAAATTAAATAAGATTTTTAAAAAAGGATGCGAACAATTGGTCTTTTATTTCCTGATTAAACAGTTCGCATCCTTTTTATCAAGACATCAATCTTTTTTTCGTCTCGCAACGCTTATTACTGAAACCAATCCCATTACTCCAAACGCTGCGATAAGAATGTCTGTTCCTTTCTTATTTTGTTTCGAGATTTCAAGTGATGCCGTTTTATAAGAACTTTCTTCTGGCATAGCTTTTTCTTCGTTTGCAGTGGCAACAACATCCCAATCGCTATAAGTTTTTCCGGTAAGCCTTGCCAGCATTTCAAGCTCTTCTTTGCGGCGTTCTTTCAACTGCTGCAGATATTTTTTTCCCGCTTCGCAATCAAAATCTCCAGTCGCAGGATGGGTGATAATATATCTTGCCTGAAAGCTTTCGGCATTAGCTGTTTCTTCGAACATTAAGTCCTGCGGGAATGCAGTTCTGTTATAACGTACATGCATGCGCGTAAAAAAAATATGAGATGAATAATCACTTTCGTACTGGCTGTCGTCATCATAATTGTTCCAATCTCTTTGCAGCCACCAAACGCCCGACTGAACAAGATCCTGTGTGGATGGAGCCGTTGCAACGCAAGGATCGCATTTCACATAATTCTGTGGGCTCACATCCCATGCGTATTCGAGCATTGCAACCGATTTCCCATCGATGCTCCATTGATGCTGAAAAAGATTAGAATAAAAGTTGGCAAAATTATTCTGCACAAAAAGCGGCACATTCTTTCCTGTCGGCAATGAAACTGTTCTGTAGTTGGTGTATTCAATTCTTCCTTTTTTAGTGAAAGCATATACGATCATATCCTGATCGCCATCGGCATTTGCCATGCCCAGCCTGATGGGCAGCATAAATTTCGGCGATTTGAAAGAAATCTGAATCGGCCTCAAAAAATCCCCTGCAATTTTTTTCTTTTCTTCCTCATTTACTTTCACCACAAAAAATTTCAGGTTGCTTTTAATATATGGTTCCAGCACTTCATTAGCACCATCCGGAATTTTATATCCATTTTCGGTTAGCCATTGACGTAAACCATTTGATTCTTTGGCGCTCAGGATTAAAATGTCATATTCGCCAACGAGATATTTGGCTTCAATTTTAACTCCAAGGTCTCGCTTTTTGGCTGTTCCATATCCAGTAACAACGACTTCATTTAAAGAAAGTCCGGCTACCTTACCTTCTAATGTTTTGTCAAGAGCCAGGCCACAAGGATTTTGATCATAATATTCCACCAATCTTGGCTTGCTATATTCATTCAGTGTCGTGAATATTTGCTGGTCAACTACTTTGATGTCTTTTTTCTGCAGCACCACAGGCACAGGAACTACCATCGCAAAATCTTTCATGTTGCCGTGAAAATCGTTGTACATAGTGATCACATTTTTTTCGCTGTCATGCACGATGATGACCTGTGAAGTTTTATTTTTTAAAGTGCCATCTGCTTTGCTCACATAAAACCCGCAGAACGCAGATGCTTCATGGCTGATCATGGAAAGAAATATCAGTAAGGCTGCAACTTTTTTTGTAACTGTCTGCATAGTTGATTGTTTTAATGTTGAAAAAATATTGAAATGGATATTTGATATTTTCCATTCAAAAAATTTTGCTTTGAATATTTTGTTAAGTAGCGGGATCAATGGCGCAAAAGCCACAAGCGCCCAAATGGAAGTATTGTATTTCCATTTGAATATAGAAAAATAAAATGCAACGCCTGCAATCAGCATTGCCCAAACGATTCTTGCGACCGGATGGTTCGGTGATGTTTTAGGATCGCTGATCATGAAGAAGGTGAAAAGCAGCAAACTTCCTGTGCTGATAGAATGAATGAAATAATCCATCGGCCAGCCAAGCACCATGATTTGCCGCCAATAAAGCAATCCGGCAAATGTGAAAAGAAATGCAAGGCTCGTGTCAAGCTTTTGCACTTTTGTTACTACAATAAATCCCAATGTGATTACTGAGAAAAATACCACAGCGTCAGTTCCCCATTGCCCGGGAGAAAGCCACACATCATTTGTGATGAATAATGTGGCAACAATACCAAATGCTGAAGGGTTGAAAATATGCCTGGCATCAGACCTGAAGATATATTTTGAAGAGACGGTTAAAAATGAAGCAAGTAGACTGATATACCAATAATTTGTTTTTAGCAAGAGACATAAACTTAATGCGCTTATTAAAATGCTCAATCCCCAGAAACTAAAATTAGTTAGAGGAAGAGCCTTCTTTTGCCTGATGCTTTCAAATGCATAATTAGAAACAAGGCAACCTATAATGGTTGTTGAATAGTGCAGCCAGTCTGCATTCCAACCAAGGAATAAAATTCCGTAGCATAGAAAAAATAACTGGAAAGCGATCTGGAAATATCTCGGGTCAATGGCAAATTTTCTGCTTCGCATAAAACTTTATTTGCCTGATGGATGATTTGTTTGGCGGGATTACATAAAAAAATCAAAAAAAATATTTTCTGATTATCAATGCTTTTCAAATTTGCTTTCTTAAAAGATTCCCAAAGTGGAAGCTTAAAAAATTGGCTTTTGAAACAATTTGTATCTTGTCATTGCAATCACCCACCTTAAACCGATATGGAAATAGTTATTGTTCTTGCCCTGATCATTTTTCTGATCATCATTTACAGATTTTTTTCTGCAAATGAGAAATCGCTTGATAGTATAAGAAATGAAATCTATCATTTGCGCCAGGATATTAATCGTCTGAATGATAAGATTGATATCAGACAGCCGGTTCAAACAAAGCCGACAGAACCTGTAACAAAAAAAATAGAAGAGAAGCCTCTTTTCATTCCCGCACCGGAAAAGATTATTGCCTCTGAAGAAATAAAATTAGAACGAGTTCAACCACCAGTTGAAAAAGTCGTCGAAGAAGAAAAGCAGGAACCCGTTCACATGGCTGCTGAAAAAACTGTTCAACAAAATATTGCTCCGCAAACCAAGCGTTCCTGGTTTGATCAATGGCTTCATGATAATCCGGATATCGAAAAATTCATCGGAGAAAATCTTATTAATAAAATTGGTATAGCTATACTCGTATTGGGTATTGCATTTTTTGTTAAATATGCTATTGATCAGGAGTGGATCAATAAAGTGGGAAGAGTGTGCATCGGCTTGCTTTGCGGCGGCATTTTAATCGGGCTTGCGCACAGGCTTAGGAAAAATTATCATTCATTCAGCTCCGTGCTGGTAGGAGGCGGTCTTGCTGTTTTTTATTTCACGATCGCGTTCGCCTATCATCAATATCATCTGATAGAACAAACACCTGCATTCGTCATAATGATCGTTATTACCGTTTTTGCAGTGATATTATCAGTACTTTACGACAGGATTGAATTGGGCATTATCGCAACCATCGGAGGTTTTATAACACCATTTCTCGTCAGCAATGGCGAAGGAAATTATATAGCATTGTTTACCTATCTCGCTATTTTGAATGCCGGCTTAATTGTTCTTGCATATTATAAAAGGTGGCGTGTTTTAAATTTTCTTGCTTTCTTTTTCACACAGATTATTTATATCGGATGGATAGTTGATAAAATAGACGATAGCAATTTCCCTTACAGGAACACTTTTATTTTCGGAGCAGTATTTTATTTGATGTTTGTTTTGATGAACGTGATCCATCATGTGGTCAGGAACAGCAAATTGAAAGCATTTGATTTTATCATCCTGTTGTCAGTTAATCTTTTCTTTTATGCTTCAGGATTGTATTTACTGCAATCATGGAATGGTGGTTTATATAAAGGATTATTCACGGCATCACTTGGCGTTATCAATCTGGCCCTTGCTTATCTGTTTTTCAAAAAATCAAAAGCAGATAAGAATTTTATTTACCTGCTGATTGCTATCACGCTCACATTTATTTCTCTAACAGCACCGATTCAATTAAAAGGACATCACATCACATTATTCTGGGCTGCAGAAATCGTTGCATTGTTATGGCTTTATCAGAAATCGTTTATCAAACTTTTTAAGTATGCATTTTTGTTAGTGACTGCTTTAATGCTGGTGAGCCTGATTTGGGATTGGGGAGAAATTTATGGAAACAGCAACAGCATTTTTCCGATAGTTTTTAATAAGGGGTTTGTCACGGGAATTTTTTCTGCAACATCTATGCTTGTTTGTTATTTCTTGTTGCGCAAAGAAGCTGATAGCTATTTTTTAAAAGGATATACTAATAAAATCATCAGAAGGTCTTATCTGACGACAGCACTTATTTTATTTCTTGCTGTAGGAGCACTCGAAGTATACGTCCAATTCAACAAAAGGATTGCCAACAGTGGATTTGAATTTGTCTATCTGCAACTATATGTAGCCGCATTTGCGCTCATTTTGTTTTTTGCATTGCAGAAAATTAAATACAAGGTAGAACACATAGTACTGCTGTTACTCCCTTTTCTGACTTTTGTTTTGTATGTGTTTAATTTATACAATACATACACGACTGAGATTTATTTGCTGAATGCGAATTCCAATAAAGGTTATTTTGTTGCCAACTGGATAAGCGTGATACTTATTTTGTTGCTGGCATTTGAAACCATTCAATATATCAGAAAAAATAAAGAAGTGCTTGCCAGGGTTTTGCCTGTTTATTCGTGGATGATTTGCACAGCGATTATCACACTCATCAGTTTTGAAATTATGCATCTGTTCCTATGGATAAATTATACAAATGCAGATTCAGTTCCCAAAATTGAAACAATGTATAGTAAAGCCGGGTTAAGCATTGTTTGGGGAATATCTTCATTCATTATTATGTGGCTGGGCATGTCAAACAGATATAAACCGCTCAGGATAATCGCACTTGTGGTTTTTGGTATCACGCTGGTGAAATTATTTGTGTATGATATCAGGAACATTGCACCTGCAGGAAAAATCGTTGCATTTATTTTGCTTGGCGTATTGTTGCTGATCGTTTCATTTATGTATCAGCGCCTGAAAAAAATTATTATTGATGATGTCAGGAATCCGTAGTCATATTATATGCATATTATCTTTGTGCTTTTGCGTAAAAGCACAAGCGCAACATTTCAAAAACAAAGCTGCGATTGAACCTGTGGCAAAAACCGGCTTTTATGCATTGCCTGTTAGCCCTGAACTAAGCGGTTATCTGCAAACAGATTTCAGCGATTTGCGCATTCTGGATGAAAAGGGAAATGCAGTGCCTTATATTATTAAAAGCAGTTTGCCATTAATAAAACCTGCTGAATATAAACCACTAAAAATAGTTTCGAATGAAATTGCAGACAGTGGCAAGAGCATCATAATTATTGAAAATAATAGCTCAGAAAAAATTGCTGATTTTCTGGTGAAAATAAAGAATGCTTCAGTAAGCAGAACAATTGATTTGAGTGGAAGCGATGATAACCTGCATTGGTTTTCTATCACAGAAAATGTATTGCTGGAGAAAAAATTTATTACTGATGATGACAGTTATCTGGAGAATATTGAATTTCCATTGAGTTCTTATCGATTTTTCAGGTTGACAATTTATAATGGGAAAAATGACCCTTTAAACATTTTGTCTGCCGGAAAATATTCAGGTGAAGAAATTAATTCTGTTGCTCCGATTATCAGAAATCCATTTTTGAAATTTGTTCAAAAAGATAGTGGTAATCATATTTCATATATCACAATTCTCAATCCGAAATTGTATCATGTCGGTTATATTTCCTTGCATGTAAAAGGATCGAAATTTTTCAAACGTGATATTGGTATAGTTGAAAAGCGTGAAACCATTAGTAGTTTTTCCATCTCATCAGATTCTGTTTTCTATTTTAATCTGCCCGCATTCAAAGATTCTATTTTTGAGATAAGAATTGATAATGGAGATAATCCACCTCTTATAATCACATCTGTTGGGACAGGGCAGGAAACAAAAAAAGCAATTGCATATCTTGAAGCAAATGCTAATTATAACCTGGAATTGAATAACGACAGTGTTGCTGCCCCACAATATGATCTTCAAAATTTTAAAGACAGTATTTCTTCGGAAGTTCCGGAAATGAAAATATCAGATATACAATCGATTTTAGAAAAGCCTGTCGCAGAAAGCAAAAATATTTTTAATCAGGCATGGGTTTGGCCTATCTTATTTTTTGTCTTGCTTATATTGACACTTTTTACATTAAGACTTTTAAAAGATGTTTCAAAGAAAGCCTGATGCCTCGATTTATTTTTAATTATTTCTTCACCCAGCCATTGTCTTTCATCCAGTCAGACAATCGTTGCGGCCAGTTTTTTAAAGTGAGGTATTCGGTTCTATAACCCATATTAAATGCATGCGCACCTTTTTCATACAAATGCATTTCAACAGGGACCTTTGCTTTGCGATGCATTTGCACTAATTTAATAATCGGCTCTGAGCAGCAGTCATCGCCATTGGCAGCAAGCATAAAAGTTGATGGTGCATCCGAAGAAACAGAATCAGGGACTGCTAAAGATCCCGGATAAATTAAAATCTGAAATGAAGGCCGTGCATAAATTTTATCAATGTCGTCATTGCTTGCGTTATGATTTTCTTTAAAGCGATAAGACACCCAGCCTGCCACTTCTCCACCTGCTGAAAAGCCCATCACGCCAAGTTTTGCAGTATCTATATTAAATTCTTTTGAACGGCTTTTCACCAATCGCATCGCACGAAAAATATCCTGCATCGGGTGTTCCTGTTTGTATGGCGAATTTTCCATCCTGAATAAACGATACTTCAAAACGAATGCCGCTACGCCAATGCTGTTTAGAAATTTTGCGGCATCTCTGCCTTCTGAATTATATACTATGTTTAAAAAACCTCCACCAGGGCAAACTACTACTGCCGCTCCTGTTGCAATTTCTTTTGGGGGAAGATAAACTGTGATGGAAGGATTATTGATATTGCGCACCCACCAATCTTTGGCGAGCTCAGGCTCATTTTTTAATTTCTCAAAACCGGGAGCGCCATTCTTCCATAAAGGAATAATCTGAACACTATCCTGAGCTAAAATATTTTTTGTTGCAATAAGAGATATAGATAATAAGAGAAATACTTTTTTGTTAAGCAAAGCAGTTTTTATTTTCATGATTGTTTTGGCGTTTATTTTTTATCTGATTTTCTTAAAAAATTCAAACACTTTTTCTTCGGCATTAAAATCTTTGCACACTTTCCCGATAATCACTTTAGGAAGATACTGAATTCCACCCGGCCATGTGTGGCCGCCATTTACTACTTTGATAAATTCAACTTGCACATCACTACATGAATAGGAATAATCAGTTGCTGTGCAGCCATCTTTTGGATCTGCGTCGGGAAAATCTTTAACAACAGGGTTTGATTGACAATTATTCAGTTTAGCAATTTTGCTCACGAGTTCTTCAGTGGGCAACATATTTGCGGTTTGACTTTCAGCATTCCGGCCATTCATTTTTCCCGGGCCACCATTATAGTTTATTAATGGATCCTCTGTTCCGTTGATCAACAAAACCGGAGTCGGATGTTTGAAAGAATATTCTTCTGCAATTGCTTGTGGAATGCTTGCACAAACTGGTGCAATAGCTGTGATGCGGTCTGACAACTGCCATGCAAGAAATAAACTGAAAATTCCTCCGCATGAAATGCCCGTGCAGAAAACATGTTTGCTATCTGCTTTATAGTTTGCAATGAGATTATCTAACAGTTCAGAAATAAATTTCACATCATCAACGCTATTGTCTATTTTTTTTATACGGCTGCTCACGCCACTCATGCTCCACGCTTTGTTGATCGCATTTGGATACACAACAATATAGCCGTTTTCATCTGCAAGACCATTCAAATTATAATAGCGAATGACTTTTTTATATTCTCCGCCGCCGCCATGAAATGCAAAAATTACAGGGAAATTTTTTGAAGTATTGAAAGAAGGTGGCAGGTGAATGGCGTACTGCCGCTCTCTGCCATCAACGGTAATTGTTTTGTCAAGATCCTGCGATTGAGCGAACGAGCAATGAATAGCAAAAAGCAATATTAAGGTAGAGAATATTTTAATTCGCATATCTGTTTCGTTGTATTAAAATTATGGATTTAAAAGAAAAATTCGCAGGCATTTGATTGAGCCAAAATAAAAGCCATCTTTTAGGATGGCTTTCTTATCGTTTAAAATATTTTTAATAACGATGATAATAATGAGCGTGATGATATCGTCCATAATAACATCCGCTGAGCGTTACGCCCATCATAAAAACTGCAAGGGCGATGAATAGATACTTTTTCATTTTTAAAGATTTTGAAGTTTAATTTGATTGGTGCTATAAAATATTCATAACGCATACATAGAATCAAAAACTTCTCCATCGTTTATTAAGGAATTGTGTTTTATTGGTAAGAGGTTGTTAAGAAGCCTTGAGTTCAGAGTCGGCTCATGCGCGTTAAGTTTTAACTCAGAACTCTCCGCCTGCTCCGCCACCTCCACCGCTTCCGCCGCCAAATTCTGTAGCATTGCCATCGGTTGTTTCAATTTTTGCATGCCCAAGTGTCTGTGCGATTAATAGCGCTTCAAGTTGTTTTGCGGTAAAAGAGTGTTCAGTATTTTGTTCATCGGTGAAACCGCTTTTTGGTTCGTTCAGATATTTTTTCAATGCATAAGCAATAGCAATCGTGATTATCCCTCCAATAATCATTGCTGTTTCTGCGGGAAGAACATGATAATAATATCTCACTGTAAAAACAACAGCAGCGATTAATATCAATCCCATTCTTATCAGCAAAATGTTTTTCTTCAGAATGCCTTTTGCGAGATATATAAAAGGAACCGCAACAGTGAATATCCAAAATATCCATTCAAAGGGAACGCTTTCGCCGTCTTTCAAATTCAGGTTGAACATGCTGATGCTTACTTCTCTAACCACAAAATAATTCCCTGCGATATAAAAACATGCGAGCGAAACAATTTCTGTCATTAATAAACAACTTTCATAATAATTTTTGCCTTCCTGATTTGATTTTTTTGCGGTGAGAAAATACATTGCTAAAGCAACTGCCATGATAAGAAATGGTGTTGTTGCTTTAGCAAATTCTCCCAACTTTATATAAGCAAAAAATATCACTGCCAACAATGCGAACGAAGCGATTGCGCTCATGATCATATTTAAAAACCGAACGGTGAAATAAGAAGCGATCACGAAAACCAGTATTGAGTTTTCTAGTGCCTCCATATTACCATTTAGGTTGAATGCTACAATGATAAATATGGCTGACATCCACATAAGCGCATCGTCAACGCCGGATTTGAAATGTTTTTTTGAGCGGATCATAAATTCAAGAACACCATAAGCGATTGCTGCAAAAAATATCAGCAGACCTGTAAAACTGTCGGAGCCTCCGATGCTTGTAATGAGCCCTATTAACCCGAGAGAGAAAAGAACAATCACAATTGTGAGGACGAATAAGCC
The DNA here is from genome assembly GCA_035295505.1 of Puia sp. Lineage (GTDB taxonomy): Bacteria > Bacteroidota > Bacteroidia > Chitinophagales > Chitinophagaceae > Puia. Next base: position 11,917 of record DATGIX010000193.1, read on the forward strand.
AATGCGGACAAAAACATTTGGTGTATATAAATTCACCGGATATTTTTCTTTGCATTTTTTTAGCTCTTCCATGCTTATTTGATTCTTTAGAAAAGCATCTTCAAGCTGTTCGCGCATGTATAAATTATCAAGTGATTGTTTGTTGTATGCAATCATAAAGCTTTTATTTTTTTGTTCATCCTGATTAAAAACATAATCAAACCAATAGCTGAGCCGATAAAATAAAAGAATAGCAGGTATACTCCACCCATGTCTGCGTTCATCATTTCAAATAGCAAATGGACGATCACATAACTCAGCCCAACATAGAAATATAGCGTCAGCATCAGCAAAAAATAAAAGGAGTTATTTTTCATCGCCTCCTGATAAAAATAAACGGCAATGCCAATCAGTGCTAAAATCCATAAAAAGAAAACGGTATCGAAATGGATCAAGCCTGCAAGGCATGCGATGAAAGTTAGGTTCATCCCAAAATTGGTATAGGTAAATGCAAAATGCGATTTTAGGTTGCACATCACTGTTAATTTCCCTACCAATATCAATGCTATTCCTAATGCTAATCCCGTAATGATAATTGTTGAGCTGTTAAAATCATTTGCTTTTAAAATTTCCAATGGCGTTACAGCAATTCCTAACCATGCCGCAAGATTTGTGATAGATAGGCTTAGTATCCCAAGATGATCAAAAAAATAAGCGCAGAAAAAGAGCACGGCCATCGGAATGAAAGTTGCAAGCCCAAACCTGTTGCCAAAAATATTGTATTGATATTGCCAATAGCCAATAAAAACAAGAAAGCAAAGACAGGACAGCAAAAGCACGTAATCAAAGAAAGAATTCGGAGCTTCAACCTTCTTTATAGAAAACGGCAGTTTATTTTTGAAGCAATAATAAAAACCACCAAATGTAATCAGCGCAATGAAAATCAAAATCGCCTGATGACCGATCGTATCAATATTTTTGTAGACAACAATACCTAGCCCCGATGCGAGAAGCAGCACTCCCAGATAAAGCACTGTCCTCAATTCCCAGTGAACCGATATAAGCTGGCCTGATGTGCCGGCCCTGGTTTTTGCAAGCGATTCATCGCTCAGCAAGCCTTCACTATGAAGTTTTTCAAAAAATGTTTTATCCATGTCAGTTGATGAAGAGTTTGATTAAATATAGAATAAAGAATTCAGAAAGTTCAGAAGGTGTTGATTGAAAAAACAAACCCCGCATAGAAATGCAGGGTTTTCTCCTTGTTATGGTACTTCGTCTGAGGAAGTAATTTTGAAGCTATTTTATGAATCAGACAATGAAATATGTAATGAGCAACCTTTATCAGGTGCGCTTGTTAGTTTCATGATGCCGTTGAACTGGTTAACTCTTGATGCGATGTTCGTAAGACCGATGCCATTCGCAGCTTTTGTGGTGTCGAAGCCAATGCCATTATCACTGATCGATAAGTTGATCATTCCTTTTTTGCAGAATAATTTAATCTGCACCGATTCTGCCTTGCTATGTTTGATGATGTTGTTCAGTTGTTCCTGAATAATTCTGTAAATAGCGAGCCGTTTATAAGGAGATAATGTTGATAGTTGGTGCTCGCTGCTGTGACTGAAATTTATTTTGAAGATGCCCAGATCATTAATCCTGCAAATGAGATCATTTATTAACTGAATGATATTGCAATTTGTTTTTTCTGAAATAACAAGCTGTGAAGAAATGCTCCTGATGTTTTCAATTGCTGTCAATATCACCGAGCAAACCTGGTTCTTAGCAAATTTTTCTTTTGCTGTTTTCACGTTCACGAATTCCAGATAAAGTTTCGCAAGCGATAGCAAAGGGTTTATCCCATCGTGCAGTTCATGGCCAATTCTTGTTCTTTCTTCTTCCTGAATCAGTGCAAGCATTTTAAAAAACTCATTTTTCGAGATGCCTTTTTCCTTCAGCTCTTTTGAATAAAGCGGCATCTGGATCAAATCGGCACTAACCTTAATATTTTTAGCTGTTGAACTTTTGTGAGTGTTTCTCACATCTGTTGAGTTAGCTTTTTTTGGTAGTGACATAGGATAAGGTTTATGGACAAGTTTTCATATTTTAAAACAGGACGGGGGAGAAGCTTGTTCGGATATGGATTTTTAACCGGACGGATTCTCAATGGCTTCTCATAGGGATCACGGACTTAACTCGGACACTCTTTGGACGATCAAGCCATTCTGGATTTTCAGGGCGGCTTCATCCCCCATTCCTGATTTACGATACAAAAATATTTATGTTGTTGATTGAATGAAGTACCCGTTTGTGTAAGAGTGCTTGCACCTTTGTGTACCGGTTTTTAACAGATGTGGTAATAAAGAAATTCATAAGCTGGTGATTTATTTTATTATTATTCAAAAAGAAGCGGCATTGATCGCTTAGCATAGGATTTGGATTTGGAAATGTTACACAGTTAGGGTTTAAAAGTTTGAACGGACTTTGTTTTCAGCTCTGCGATCAATCCCGCTTCCTCAACACAAAAATAAATTGCTTCAAGAGCTTTTGAACTACGCGTTTGTGTACTATATAAATGCACCTTTGTGTAAGAAATGTTTGCTCGGCATTTATAATTTCCGGTTCAGTAAAATGGAAGAGATTACACAAAAGTGTATCTTTTGAGTAGATAAAGGTTTTTAATATTGTAGCGCTAATTAGAAATTGTCCCAACTCCTTGTTAAGGGAATATCTGAAATAATGAGCCCGCGATTTAAAAATATTTTGCTGATATGTATGCTCCTTGGAATCTCCATCACGGGAGAGGTCTTCGCTCAGTCCTATGATTATAACAATCTTCATTTCAGGCAATACAATGTTCTTCAGGGAATGCCTTCCGATGCGTGCACAAAAATCTATAAAGACAGTTATGGCTTTTTATGGGTGAGCACTTATTATGGCATCAGTATTTTTAATGGCAATCAGTTCACTAACCTTCCGGTGTATTCTTCAAAAGAAAATTATTACCTGGGCGATTTCCCTTACACTTTTTTGCAATTAAATAAAGACACAATGCTCATTAGTTGCAGCAATGGCTTGTATGTTTTTAATTATCGAACGAAAGACATCAGCAAATTGCCGGCACGATTGCTGACCAGGCCGAGAACAAGAATTTTTATTGTCGGTTTCAACAGCAAGCAATATAAAATTGCCGTGAAAGTAGGCTCCACTGTTTATTATTTTAATAAGGCACTTAAGCAATTAGATTCTGCGAATTGTTGGAATGAAAATAATGAGGTGCTTGTGACTAATGAATTTACAGGCTCATATTGTTTTTATTATACCAGAGGCGAACATCTCGCATCACTTGATATGGATTCAGGCAAAATAGATTCTACTATTTATTTGCCCGGGCAGAAGTCTGATGTCATTATCAATTGCCAGTCGCCTAAAAGATATGTGGTTGCTACCTCATCTGTAATTTATACATTTGATGCCTACACCAGAAAGAATATCAATAATACTCCGCTGCCACAAAAGCCGGGCGGCCTGCTTTTCCTGCCACAGTGTATCAAGATTGACAGCGTTGGTAATTGTTGGGTCGCAGGTAGAGCAGATCTGTTTATTTATTTTCCTAACACAAACAACATCACACGTGCAAAAACATTGTTCACGGATTCTGTTTCCAACAAAACAATTATTGCCATTGATGTGCTGATTGATAAAGACGCTTTATTTGTTTCCACCATCAATAACGGCTTGTTGAAATATGACAACAGGTATGTGAATTTTGAAGATTATTATTTTCCCGCTTCATCAAACAGCTCTGTCTATTCGATGGTGAAGCAAGGCGATGACATGTTCAGTTGTTCGAATACCGGTGGCCTTACAGTTGATAAAATCAAAGACGGTAGTGAGAACAATATCAAAACGATCCCATATAAATACGGTGATATCGTTCAAATGGAAAAGCTGGATGATAAAAATATCTGGCTGCTTTTCAGGGAGAATTTCAAGCTTGCAATAGTGAGCTCGGAAAATTATTTATTGAAAGATACTTTATTCTCTATCGATAGTCTTGCTCAAGCGCGGTTCAAAGCGATTAACGCAAGATTTCCCAGGATTGATCTCCAGCCTTCCATCAAAAGAGCTAATGCAAGCTTATATTATTACACAATCAAAAATTTCTTGTATCGCATAGAAGGCAACATGCAATCCGGCTTTCATTTTTCTTTAATTGATTCATTGCCTGCTGCATCAAATATTTCAGCCATTGGTTTATCAGCAAAAAAGCAAGTGGTGCTTGGCACAAGCGATATGGAATTATATGCACTGGAGGGAAATAAGCTGATTAAAAAATCATCGCCTCCCTTCCCGATGCATTTGCCTGCTAAGTCAATTGACATTGATGAAGCAGGCAATGTGTATGTGCTTACCATCAACGGGCTTTATATCTATAACCACGATTTTCATCTTGCAAAACATCTTGAGGAATCTGATACAAAAATGCTGAATAATATTTTGTATGCTTCTTCGATTGATAAAAGGGGCACGCTTTGGATGTCTGCAAATGCCGGCATTATTTCTTATGATACAAAAACCGGTAAAGTATATAATTTCCCTTCTGCAAAATTATTTCACGGAAGAGAGTTCAACAGCAAAAGCGTTTATCAGGACAGCATCGGCAACATTTATTTCGGCGGAACAAATGGAATTACCGTAGTTCATTCAAACTTATTTTCGTCAGGCACTTCGGGCAACAAATTGTATTTTGAAAAAATAAAGAATTTTGATTCCGTTTTGCTTAATGGCATGTTGCCGGGCTCGTTTGATGCTGAGAAATCTTTCGCCTATAATAAAAACACTTTTAGTTTTTCTATCGGTTCTGTTTCATACAGGCAATTGGAAGAAGTAAGCTATAAATATATGCTGGAAGGGTTTGACACAGTCTGGAGCCTGCCAAATAACAACAATAGTATCACTTACATCAATCTTCCACCCGGGAAATATAAGTTCAAGGTAAAAGAAACATATTCAGGTGATGAAGCTGGCCCTGAAATTTCCTATTCTTTTACTATCGATAAGCCTTATTGGAAAACAGCATGGTTCGTGATTTTTATGTTCGTGAGCGGAGCATGCCTGGTAAGCTTCATTCTTAAATATATAATGGATAAGAGACTTGAAAAGCAAAGGCTGCTGGTAACAAAACAATTAGTGCAGAGGAATGAGAGAGAAAGGATATCGCAGGAACTACATGATGATTTGGGCAGCGGGCTTACTTCCATAAGGCTGCTCTCAAAAAGTGTGATTGCCAAGCAGCAAAATGGGGGCAATGTTTCAAACATGCTGGAAAGCATCGGAAAAATATCAGGAGAGCTGATTGATCAGATGAGCGAGATCATTTGGCTGATGAACCACATGGATGATACATTGAATGGATTGCTTGCTCACCTAAGGATTTATATGGCTGATTATCTCCACAGAACGGGGATACCTTTGCAGCTTCATTTCGAGAACTCAATCAAAGATGATTATGAAATAACGGGTGTGCAGCGAAGAAATATTCTGCTTGTTGTGAAAGAGGCTTTTAATAATGTAGTGAAACACTCAAAGGCAACTGATTTTTTTATCCAATGTTCATCGGCCGACAAACGTGTGAACATCATTATCAGCGACAACGGCATTGGGCTGCCGAAAGAGATAACCCTGAACGGCAATGGGCTTAACAATATGAAAAAAAGAATTGGCGCGGTCGGCGGAACGATCCGTTTTGAATCAAACAATGGCACTCGTATTTTCATTGAATTGCCAAAACAAGCGTAATATTCAGGAAAGAAGCCGATAAATTGGTATGAAATCTGAGCGACTTACACAAAAGTGTATCTGAAAAAAGCTGGAACAGGATTAAATTGCAGAGGCATTCAAAATTCGTTGATCGTTACCTATCCATCATTATTCTATAATGAAAGAGTTTTTCGGGGCGCAGAAAATGTTTTGGGGAAAATTTTCTTGTTGCTTTTTTTAATTCAAAATACTTAAACTGATATAGATGATTACGATTTGTATTGTAGACGATCAGAAGATAATGATGGAGACGCTAAAAGCAATCATTAACGATTCTGATGATATTTCCTGCATCGGCAGTTTTTCCAATGCTGAAGCATATATTGAGGCTTATGAGGAATTAAGGCCTGATATTACTTTGATGGATATCGACCTGCCGGGAATGTCCGGTATCGATGCTATCTATACCATCAAGTCAAATTTCCCGAAAGCGAAATTTTTGGTGCTGACGATTTTTAATGACGATGAGAAAGTGTTCAAAGCACTGAAAGCAGGCGCAGGCGGCTATCTGCTGAAAAAGCATTCCTTTGATTACCTGATTGAAGAAATAAATGAGCTTCATCATGGCGGTGCTCCTATGTCGCCGGAAATTGCAAAAAAAGTCATCAGCTATTTCCAGAATGATGAAGGCAAGAACGATTTCAGCAAGCTCACAGAAAAAGAAAAAATTGTTCTTCATATGATAGTAGATGGGTTTTTATATAAAGAAATTGCATCGAAGTTGAATGTGACGATTGATGCAATTAAAAAGCATGCGCACAACATTTATGAAAAGCTCCAGGTGCGCACAAGAAGCGAAGCCATCAAAAAATATCTTTCGCACTGATAGTAATAAGTTATAAGAAGTAAGTTATAAGTAAGCCATCCTTATAACTTACCACTTGCAGCTTACCACTTCGCTTCCTACACAAAAGTGTACTACTGCAACTTGTTTTTCATATTTACTTTTACATCGCGGCTGATAAGTAAAAAGATTTGGAAATAAATATAGATTGATGAAAATACTTGTCGCCATTAAACCTTACCCTTTGTAATCACGAACAAACCACTGTGAGTTACAAAAAATAAGTGCCGAAGAATTAATAACTCTTCGGCATTTTTATTTCTATCATAAATAGAATTCAATATTAATTTTTGTGAACAACAATATGTGCTGCTTACACAAAGGTGTACTATAAGCAGACAAAAGCCTATGTACATTTATGACAGATAACCAAATGGGATTTGCAAGCACAGTTCCTTCGAAACTTATAAAATATGGAGCTTGGTTGAAACGGAGGGTTTAATCCTCCAATAATATGAAGAAAAAAAACTCTCGAAGTATGAAAGAAAATATCAACAACAGCTATATGTTAAAGCCTGCACCAATGTTCCAAATTGATTTAGTTCATCATTTTTCTATGGATAGAAAAAAAGATATTCCTTTAAAACACTCATTCTTCCTGAAAATTTTATTGTGGCTGCTTTTTAGCTTGTCGGTGATATTGATTGCAGGTGGAATTTTTGTTTTCGACAGCAGCATCAGTTTTGTGTTGATAGTTGCCGGCCTCATAGATTTTATTTGTTCTTTTGTTTTGCTTCATGAAACATGGCACAGAAATCAGTAAGCTACACAAAAGTGTAGTTTATCCTATAGTCTATGATGCTAATTTTGTGTCAGGTAAGATTAGCAAATGTATATGGTTAAGGCGCTGGTTGAGTAGCGTTTTAAGAAAATGGGTAAACAATATAAAGCTGTTGTTTACCCATTTTTCATTGGCGCTCTTCTCGTTTATCAGAAAGAAGAATTTTATTTAAGATTAAAACAGATAAGCTGAATGTAAAATCTTTAAGAGCAAGACCTTATAGCAATTATTGATTTTAGAGATGAATTAAAATAAAAATTGATAATATATATGAATGTTTAGCGTTATTAGCGCTAGCAAAATATGCTGGCTGAAAGAAGCAATTTCAGCTTGATTTTTCAAAAGCTCGGTTACCTTAATAATTATCCTATGAATCCTAAAATTCTTCCGGCTGTAATTTGCCGCTGTCTACATTCTCTCAGAGAGAAAATTTTTCCTAACTATATTATTTTTCGATTTCACAAGACATTCGGGTTTGAAAGTTCCTCAGATATGCCAAGCTGTGTTGTCATTATGCTAACCACTGCTATATAATCGGATAAAAAAATTATTAAAAGAATTAAGTAATATAAATGGCTTAATAGTGCACAAAAGTGTATCAACTAAGCATCATTCAAATATTAGTTTTATGGCAAGATGAAATAACAAATTGGTTAAGGCTACGGGTTGACAGCGCAAAAAAAATGAGCAGTATCAAAATATATCTGCTCAACTTTCGTTTTATGACTTCGAACACTTTGCGCTGCAATCCTGCTTAGTGCTATTTCATCTCCTTGTTTATTGATTGGTATTTGTCAAATTTTTTTGCATAAACATTGCGCAATGTTTTCATTGCGTAGCTGCATGCATTAAATTTTGCATCATAAACCTTAACCCTTATCCTGATGAAGAATCAAAACATCCGGAGCAAATGTTTTTTGCTCCACAAAGTTCCGCTCTTAAAAAAAGCTGTTGAATTATTATTCACGGAATTCTCATCAAAGCTTTTTTTCTTTAAGAATATTATTCCATTTGTCGATTATAATTTTCCCAATAAGGAAACATTAAATCCATATTCTGGAAAATTTTATTCTTTGATTTTTACCAATGAATTTGGGTATCAGCCCTCTGTATTTTGGCAAAGAAATAGCAATCATCCTTGTTTGTCCCATTTTTAAATCTATCCTATGGAACTCGTCTATTCATTAAACTATTCATTTTCTAAGAGAAAATCGTCTGAAAAAGATTTCACCGCTTTATCTGATTTGATGTATGCAGACAGAACCTTTTTACTTAAATATTTTCTTGTTTTTATTTTTTCCGTTGCATGTTTGTTAAGTGCACATTCGCAAACAGGATACATCTATGTTCATCAAAAAATGATTAATGAAGAAAATAGCACGGATTTTTCTTTCACTTTAAAAAATAGCGGTGGCACAACAATAAGCACCTTTAGCCTGAATGATCAGGCGGCTTCTGATAATGTGGCTTTGTCTGGAAATATTTTTGATATTTATGATCTTGGTCTTAGCCATGGCAGCGGTGGTGGCGACGGGCAGTTATGGGTTATTGCAGGTACGACTGTGAGAAATCCGACTCCTCCGACTGGTACGTCAGGCACTGTTTATTACAGAAATCCAGGAAGCACTAATTGGATAAGCACTGGCATTTCAGGTGCAAAATATATAGATGGGGCTTATGCCAATCAATTTGTTTATATAAACAGCAGTGACAATGTAGTATTCTACAACAATGGAGCGACTAATACAATTTATAGCGGTGGTGATGCGAGGGACGTGACAGCAAACGGCGGCACTATTGCAATCTCTACATCATCGCACGTCATCAGGGTCTATTCTAATACTTACACAAATTTGACTGCCCCAATAACAGGAGGTACATGGTCGACTATCAATGTCGGCGCATCTGTTAACCTGCGAATAGATATGAATATCGCTGGCAATACCATTGTTTTTGTTCCCATCAATTCCAATGTGGTGCAAACAGTGCCAACAACCGGCGGTAGTACCACAAGCCTTGGCAGCGTTGGTACAGGAGTAGCAAATAACCCTGATATCGCTTACGATGATAATAATCATATTTATGTAACGGCATATGACAATATATTTTTCCAGTCAATTGTATATTCCTACTATTCATCCGTCTGGAATGCTGAGATAGAAACAAGGGACATGGCTGAATTAACGGCGGGTGCGGCAAATATGGCTTATGGCTCAATATATCAAGGTAGCATGCCGCAGGAAATTTTTTCGAGACAAGTTGATAATACCGGCACTGTTCACTGGATTGATGATGAGAGAGTAAAAAGCAACTCAGCTCTGAATGGGAATGCGATTGTTATTCCCGTAGCTCCTGGTACATACACTCTTGTTGAAACATTGCCGAACAATACTTACGATCTGGGTAGGTATAATATCTATGATCCAAGTGGAAGTACTACTGGTAGTGTGAGCACAAACACTGTAACGTTTGTTGTGACGGCCGGTCAAATAGTTTTTGCTGAATACGTGAACGAAAAACTTGTGCCTAGATCAATAAGCCTTACGAGTTGCAGCTCCCCTACATATCTTCAAACATTTGACGCAAGCACGAGTTCTCCAATCTATACTACTACTTATGGAAGCGGTACTTATGGAACGCCCGCTTTCGAAGGCACGGCTTTTCATTATTGGGCTGCTTTTGGTGCTTACGATGGACAATATTCAATTGTAAAAAACACAACTAACTGGTGGACTAATACCGGTCTCACAGATCACACGGGTAATAGCGGATATTTTTTACTGGTAGATGCATCGTTTGCTACAGATGAATTTTATCGCCAGCGTTTAACCAATCTTATTAAAGGTGCGAGTTATACTATTGGGTTTTATACAGCAGATGTATCTCCATCAGGCTCTAATATCCGCCCAAATATCAATTATGGTTTTCAGGATACCTTGGGAAATATTCCGGTACTTGCAACAACAGGCAACATTACATCCAGCGCATGGACTTATTATAGTTATACTTTTACCGCAACAACAGGAACGGTTGATGTTTTTTTAAGAAACGCTAACAACGGGGGCAATGGTAATGATTTGGCAATTGATGATATCACAATAACATTGACAACTTCTTCAACACCTGCAGCTACGGCTACCAACGACTGTTCGGCAAATGGCACTATCACGATTTCTTCACCTATAGGCTCCAGTTTTGAATACAGTACGAATGGCACAACATATCAAAGCAATCCGACTTTTAGCTCATTGTCGCCAGGCAGCTATAGTGTGTTTACAAGATATGTTGGCACTACTGGCTGTGTATCTTCTGCGGCTTCAGTAACTATTGCACCCTTAGCTTGTGGAACGATTTTCGATGATGCAAATGGTTTGACTGATAACACAGTGAATGGCACAGGTACTAACCCAAGCAACGGAGTTTATGCAAATCTTGTTAGCTCCGGTACTAATAGTGTCGTCGCATCTGTTCTCGCAAACTCTGATGGAACATATAGCCTCACTGGCAATGCGAGCACATCATACAAAATAATCCTTACAAAAGCATCACAAACTATTGGTGCAACTTTGACTGTATCTAACTTACCTACAGGTTGGGTTAGCACCGGTGAAGGAACAGCATCAACTGGTGATGGAACTGCTGATGGTATAACATCAGTCACATTCGGAACCTCAACCAATGTAACGGGAGCAAATTTTGGGATTGATCAATTGCCAACATCAGACAATAAAACATTCAACAGCTTCAACTATGATTATTTTTCTGATGCGCAAAGCAATGGCAATCCGACCATTTCCGGATATCAGGGCATTCCCGCTAATAGCACAGGATTCACTTCTTATTATTCAACATTAGGAAGCATGACGGCGAGCGACCCGGAAGATTGCGCTTCGGCTTCAAGCTGCAACACGAACAGCAGTTTTTATGTTGCGACCATTGGCGCTAACACACAGCTATACTACAACGGCAACGCAGTGACGGTGGGAACAACTATTTCAAATTTCAATCCCGCATTGCTTTCAATTTACGGGCAGAAAGGCTATAGCAATCTAAGTTTTACTTACAGCTTAGTTGATAAAGCAAGCAAGAAAAGCAACACAAACGCGACATGGAGCCTCACGACCTATTTTATATTAAGCTTGCAGGTAGAATCATTCACTGCAACTGCCATCAACAATCAATCTGTGATGCTGAACTGGAAAACATCAGGTAATCAAAGCATCGACGATTATGAAGTATGGAAAAGCAATGATGCGCAATCGTGGAGCTATATCGGAAAAGTTGCGGGCAGCAAAAATCTTTCAACAGACCAGAGCTATACCTTCTTCGATAATTTTCCATTCAATGGGAAAAATTATTACAAACTAAAAATACTTGGTGATAGCAAATCTACTGAGAGCAATATCGTTGTTGCAGATATAAGCTCAAATGCGGTAAACAAAATATTGGTTGGGCCAAATCCTGCATCAAGTTATTTGCAGATTAGCAACATGAAAGACATTGTGCAGATAAATGTTTATGACATGAATGGCAGGCTTGTTATTGCTCAAGCAACAAATTCCGAATCAAGTAAAATACTTAATGTTTCATCTTTATCTGCAGGTTTGTATGCGATATCATTTATGAATAAAAACCGGAACATTTCAGACAGGGCGAAATTTGTGAAAATTAAAAATTGATGGGAAAATTTCCCTCAATGACACTTGAACAAGGTTGCCTGTTTTTATATGTGCTGATTTTCAGTAGTTTTAAAATTAGTGCTTGTTTTTTCTTGCTCTGGAATTGGATAACTTTTATATAAGGAGGAACCAATTTAAAAAAACAGGCACAAAAGTGTACTTTTTAAACCCGATTTTCGTTTGCTATTTGAAATCATCGTTAAACCTTATCCTATGTGGTCGGCTTCCAAAAAGACTTTTTTGTCGCCAATTTGCTCTTCTTTCCATGCTCTTCATGGATTCATAAATTCGTTACCCGAAAAATATTCTTCTTCTTTTTTCTTTGTCCTCACTACGATTCATTCAAATAACAAAATAACTGTTGCTCAAAAATATTATTTCCAAAACGCAAGAAAATATTTAATAATTCAATCTGAAGCCATCATAATATTTGTTTCCGATCTGACTGATTTCCGCAATTCAGTTTTCCATATATCCAAACCTCATATCCATGAAAAATTTTTTGCTAATAACAACCTGTTTTCTATTCATCGGCCTTTCAGGGCTTAATGCGCAATTGAATGTTGGAAGCACGTCGGCTCCTGATGCAAGCTCGATTCTTCAATTGACCAGCAGCAACAAAGGTCTTCGCCTGTCGAACGTGAGCCTTACAAGCACTACTAGTTTTGGTCTTGCAGGTTCTGCAAGTGCTGCAACCATCGGCATGCAGGTTTATAATACCAATGCAGGCATTGCCGGTTCTACAAGCTATCCTGCGAGTTCCGGGGGAGCTGGTATATATGTTTGGGATGGAACAGGCTGGCGTGGTTCTGCATCCTTTGGATCGCTTCCGCTAATGGCTATACATGCTTCTGGAATAACTGTTACCAGAAGTGGCGCAGGTGGCTTCACAAATTTTATTACTGCAAATGCAGGCGTAAACGGAACGTTGGATGTAAATACAATACCTTCTGCTACTTTTACTGGCAGTTCCGGTAATATCAGTCTGCCTGCAGGCACTTATTTAATCACTTTAGCTTATAGTGTTTCATGCACTACAAGTGAAACTTCTCCTGTTACTCATGCTTTTTTTTATGATTTTCCTGCTGATTTGGGTGGATTTAACGGCACTTACAGCAGGATAGAGGAGACGCAGACTACCAGTGGCGGTACATCAAATAATAATATCAGTATTCATTTTTCTTATTTGTCTATTTTGACCGGGACACGCAGCCTCAATTTTGGCATTGGCTGGGGTTCAGGGGTTAATAATATGCCCTCTACGCCTACTTATGGAATGAATGCTTCTTTTTCCATCATCAAATTGCAATAAAAAAAATGCTTTTTTTGAACATAATAATAAAATCAATTAGTGAGACGAATAATTTTCGCAATACAGTTTTCCATATATCCAAACCATATATCCATGAAAAATTTTTTACTAATAGCAACCTGTTTTCTATTCACAGGCCTTTCAGGGCTTAATGCGCAAATGAATGTAGGAAGCACTTCAGCTCCCGATGCAAGCGCTATACTGCAGGTTACGAGTTCTACAAAAGGATTTCGCCTGCCACAAGTAAGCCTTACAGCCACTACTACTTTCGGTCTCACTGCAGCAACTGTTGCCAGTCAGGCTAATGGAATGATAGTTTATAATAACAACACGTTGATCACAGGCTCTGCTGCATATCCTGCTTTTGGTGCAGGTGTTTATACATGGGATGGCACCGGCTGGATTTCTCCTGCATACACAGATGCCATAGTGCTTGTTGCCAATGGCAATGCATCTGCAGCTGTTGCTGAAAATACTCTATCTGCTAATCTTGATTTAAGCAGCGTGTATGTAAACACGACATCCGCAGTTACGGTAACGGGCAGCAATACAGTGAACATTGTTACAACTGGCACTTACAAGTTTGATATGACTGTTGAGGCAGACTTGCAATTAACGAGTAGCACCAATGCTGCGTTC
>DATGIX010000194.1:0-15086 GCA_035295505.1 Puia sp.
TTCCGGCATAATATCGTCATTGCCGGTGTCACCAAAAAAGTAGCCAATATATTTCTGGAAAAAATTTGCCACCCAGATCACAAAAAAGAAAACAACAATACTGCCAATAGTGAAAGAAGTATTTCCAACAGTTCTTTCGGCATCAAGGAAATCTCCGATGAAATTGTATGCAGCATCAAACACGTTGAGGTTCTGTGCAAGGTTAATAAACCAGAAAATACCTGCAATCACCGTGAGCAACCTGCGCAACCTCAATTCAACATTTTGATAATCGAGATATGCGGTAAAGCGCGTTGATTTTTTATCAGCTTCTAATTGAAGGTTAACTGCATCAAGAAATACCTGGATGAAAATGATAAGGCCAATTGCTTCAACATAATTTAAAATCGCAGTTGTTTCAAAAATATGCGCCAAGGTTGCCCTTCCATACAAGTTGCAGCAAGCAGCTATTGCATTCAGAAGAATATAAATGATTGTGATGAATTTAAAATATCCGGGAAAAAATCCTGCATATTTATTTATTTTTTTTATAAAAGCAAAGCCGATAAAAATAGAGATGATTGTAATAAAGAAGGTAATTACTCTCAAATAATAAGTTGAAGTTGTCATCAGGCTTTTTGATGCGAAAAAGATAAATGACGCAACAAATAATAACCAGAAATAAAACAATGGTCTTGGCCATTTTTGAGAAAGCAAAAAAGTGAGTGTGATGATCAATAAAAACTGAAGCAAAATAACATACACCGCCGGTGGGTGCTGCAAGTCGAGATAAGGTGAAATGATAAACATGATCACCAATGATGCAAGCAATGGAAATGGCTGAATATATTTAAGTGTTGCAAGAAAATCAGGATTGGTTTTTTTTATTTTTTTGATGTTGATGAACACCCATAAAAAGAAAATCAGAAATATCGGGATGTTGAAAATATATTTATCCCAGTTTTGTGGAAGATAAGAACTCAGCACTCTGTTATTCCTTGTTACTGACCGGTCTAAAATTTGAGATAATGTTTTTGTGCTGGTGTCAGTTGAAGGGCCTTCCCACAGATAACCTGCTTCCTTGCTGAAAGCTTTTTTGCGATAAGCCTTCACAAGGTTTTTGATTTGTTTCTGCAGTGCCACGACATCTAAGTAATCATTTGAAACTTTGCTTTGCAACAGATCCACCTTTAACAGGTTTTTTTTCATAGTAGTATCTGTTCCGTGCAACCTGCTTTTAAGCTCATTGAATTGCCTTATATAAAGCAGTTTCAAGGTACTATCCGTCGGCATTGTTTGAAGCGATGAATCTGCAAGCATGGATCGCATCTGTGTGTTGATTCCAACCAGCACTGTGTAATAAGCAAGCAAAGATTTTTGCCAGTCTTTCAGATCATCTGACATGTCATCAAGCACGCCCTGGATATATGAAATCCTGCTGAGGTTAAGGTTGTTGTTATTGCTTGAAAAATTTGTCTGAAAAAATTTTATCCTTCGTTCGTAATCGGGTAGGTTTTCTGCAATGTCACTGGAATCGTAGCCATTGTCAACAACATCGTTGAAGTCGTTCAGTGTGTTATTAATGTCTTCAATTTTGTTAATGATTTTTGCGGCAGATGTATCTGTGATTTTAAGATCTTTCTCCCAAACCGAATCTTCGCTGTGCCTTAATGCAATTTTTTTATGCCTTGATTTTATTTCTTTTTTATCGGAAGTTTTTTTCTGTGCGCTCACATGAGCATTGCCGCTTAGAATTGCAATTGACGATATTGAAAGGTAAAGAACGAAAACTTTTAATACGATTAAGATGTTTTTTGGGATAGTCACAGAAATAAAGGTTTTTAATATTGGAAAATAATTGAAGGTTTAAAATATTACACCAACTAAAAATACCAGTAAGAGATAAACGTTGTTAACCGTTTAATATTTTCTATTTTTTTAATAGTTTCAGACAAACCGGATTGGGTATATGCAATTGCTTTCCGGTTTCCTTCAGCATGCCTGTTTGCTGATTAATGCTAAATACAACCACATTATCAGTATCGCGATTGGCAACAAGTAAAAATTTACCTGTAGGATCAATAACAAAATTGCGAGGATGTTTTCCCAATACATCCTGAAAACCTTTTATTTTTAATTTGCCGCTCACGGGGTCAATTGCATAAATCGCAATACTGTTTGCGTCGCCGCGGTTAGAAGCATATAAAAATTTACCATTAGGAGTGATATGAATATCTGCGCTTCCCTTTTGTCCTTTAAAATCTTCAGGATGCGAACTGATGCGTTGATATGGTTTTAATGTTCCATTGAGAAAATGAAATGCATCTACAGTTCCTGTCAACTCCTCAATAATATATACATCCGGTTTCGTTGGGTGAAAGGCAATATGCCTCGGACCAGAACCTGGTGTTATAGATATTGCAGAGTCTTTCGCTCCCGAAAGAGGATGCTCTGATTGCGAATTGAATTTGTATACCATTTCTTTGTCCATTCCCAGATCTGCACAAAGTAAATAGCGTTCATCGGGAGAAAAAATAGCTGAATGAGCGTGTGCTTTTTCTTGTCTGATAGTGTCAGCACTTTTTCCTTCGTGTTGTATTACTTCCGCTATCGGCCCGATTGTGCCGTCAACATTTAATGGCAGCGCAGCAACAGAGCCACTGCTGTAATTAGCAACCATCAGCCACTTGCTGTTTTTGCTTTCTGAAATATAGCAGGGATCGTTTCCACCACTTTGCTGCTTGCTTAAAAAAGCGAGCTTGCCTGTTTCTTTATTAAAAGAATAAGCGCTCACTTCCCCTTGCTGAGTGTTGCCATTTTCATTTACTGCATAAATATATTTCCCGCTTGGTGCAATAGCCAGATATGAAGGGTTTTTGGAAGCGATTGAATCTATCGGTTGTGCGTCTCCGTTAGCAGCATTGAACTTGTACACATAAATCCCCAGGCTCGGGCCGTTTGTGTAAGTCCCGACAAACAGATAATAATCCTGCGAATAGGTGTGAGTAGCGATGAATGCAAATAACAGAATCAAAATGGCGCGCATAAATGAAGTTGAATAATAAAGAATGGCTGCAATTTACAGATTGCGGAACATTTTATGTGATATGGCAATAATAAAATAAAAGGCTCCGGAATTCCGAAGCCTTTCAGCAGTATTATTTATTTTTTGTTTGAATTATAACTTTGTTACAGTCAGGTTCTCTGTAACTTTTCTTTCGATAGCGAAACTGCGCTGAACGAGCCTTGTTCCGATGCTGATAGCAATTGTCGGGCGGATGCTTTCCATTTCAGTTCCTTCTCTCATCAAATGAATAGTTCTTGAAAAGTGAACATCGCTGAAGTCTTTGCTGTAAATCACATCACCTTCGTCGTTCTTAACAATCAATGTAAATTTCTGAGCTGTTGGGTTTTCGAATTCAACTTTGAATTCGAACATTTTTTCATCAGCTCCGATATATTGTACATTCACTGCCGACTCAGGGCCAAAGTTTGCTGTTTTGTTTTTTTCTGAAACTGTGTTTGCAAAGCTGCTTATTGGGCTGCCTGCAAATAATACTGCTGCTGTTGCTGCCACTGCAATTGTTTTCAAAACTGAATTGCTGTTTTTAACTGTAGATTTCATGGTGTTGCATTTTAACGTTTAGTAAAAAGTTGTTTAAAAAATTTTCTGGCAGGTCAATGTTTCAGGCGAGCAATCTGTGGAAGCAATGTGAGAGAAGAATTAATCGTTGATATTCTTTTCTTTTTGTGATCAACGATGTAAAAGTAGAACGTATTGCGATGCTGCACAAATCATGTTTCCTATCTTTCCATGATGTCAAACAGACATTTATCAATGCCCAAATCCTTTGCAGACAAGGGTTTGCGAAAATATTCAGCATTATAGCCAAATGATATTTCAGCAAAACTCAAAGTGTCATTTACGTTTAAAAGTAATGTTCTCTTAATATTGTTTTAACAAATCAGGACAATATATTTCAATAATTCCCGACAAATTAAGTGGACTAATGTTTGAAGATCTTAATTATTTAATAACCTGATATGATATTCCTGAATCAGTGCAGGTGTTTCGGGTGTTAAGGTGAAATTGATTTGTGCTTTTCCTTTTTCACAATCAATAATAAAAAAACCTCTCAATTGATTTTCGGGAACCACTTCATTCACTTTTATTATTTTTCCGGCTTTATCAAAAATATTTGCGGCTTCTTTTTTCAAAGAGTCTGTGAAATAATCAAGGAAAAAGTTTTCTGCAAAAATGCCTGATGTTTTGGCTGCTGAAAAATCGGGAAGCAACTTCACAATTTCATTTCTTCTTAGTGTTAATATTTGTGAAGGCGGTAATTGACGTGGCTGAAGACATGCCAGCCTCACGATGGTATCTAATACCTGCAGATTCACTCCACCAGTTGACGCATAAGTGACGTTAGCAAAAAGAATCACACCGATACCATACTCAGGAAGAATTCTCCAGTTACTACCAAAGCCAGGAAGCCCGCCGCTGTGAGCCACCATTGTTCTTCCTTCACAATCTTTGGTGATGCCAAGACCGTAACCATAACCGATAGCAACTGGGCAGCCTCTGCCATTTGGGAATTTATAATCAGCAATCACCGTATTGAAACGCCATGGCTGATGCATTTCTCTCACTGAACTTCTTTTTGCAGGGCCGCTTTCATTATCATTTCTTGGTGGCCACGCAGACAAATGAAAAGCCACATATTTACTAAACGATTCAACTGATGTGATCATTCCGCCCATCGCACCATAAATCCCATCATGCAATGGTGTTTCTTCTCTCCAGTCTTCATTCAGCCATCTGTAGCCATGAGCTAATTCTTCATCAGGAATGCTTGCATATTCCCATGAAGCCTGCATGCCTAAAGGTTGCCAGATATTTTTTGAGATGTATTCGTTATAAGGAATTCCCGATACTTTGTGAATGATATAACCAAGTGTTGCAAAACCAAGATTGCTATATTCATAATATAACCCAGGATCGTTTGAAAATGAAATCCCTTTCTTGTAAAGATTGATTAAGTCTTCTTCACTTTTTGCAAGCTGCCTGTCGCCCCATGGATTGTCTTCAGGATAACCTGCGGAGTGAGATAATAAATTTCTGATCGTAATAACAGGCGCATCGGCAGTAAGCTGTTGATTTTTTATTTCAGGAATGTAGAGGTAAAGCGGGTCATCTAATTTCAATTTTCCTTCATCACGCAATTTTAAGATAGCCATTGCCGTGAAACTTTTGCTCATGGACGCAATACGGAACATTGATTTGGTAGTGGCAGGAATTTTTTTGCTGATGTTTGCATAACCGCCGCTTCCTGAATAAATAAGCTTGCCATCAGCCACAATGCCGAAAGCATATCCCGGGAAATGATTTTTTTCTGCAAACTCTTTGTAAATTTTTTCTACAAGCGGAAAAATAGCTTCAATCTTTTTCAATCTGTCAGCATCTGCAAATGCAGGTGGTTGATAAGATTCTTTAGTCTGAGAAAAAGAAAATGTGCATGCGAAAATGCCAATAATTAGCAAGGCAAAATTCTGTTTCATTTTTTTTATTATTAATCAAGTGAGCTTAAAGTTGCTTCATATTAATTTCTCAAAGCCTTGGCGGCAAAGGTTTTGATGGCTTTTCAAAAGTATTAGCTCCTCTTGTTCTGAATTTTCTTTTGTACACTTTGTCTACAATCGTAACGTACATGGTATCAAAATTTTTTCCACCGAAACAAAGATTGGAAGGCTGACCGTTAGGAACAGGAATGATGGCATTCACGCGTCCTGTTTGATCAAGCACTTGGATACCTAAACGTGAAGTGACAAATATTCTTCCTGCAGTATCGCATCTCAACCCATCACTCCATGCGTTTTCACCATCATCGGGAATATGAAGCCAGCCATAACGTTGTTTGTTGGCAAGTTTTCCATCGGGCTGGATCTGATAAACCCAAACCCAATGCGAAGCAGATTCTGTAATATATAATTGTGTCTGATCTGGCGAAAGTGTGATGCCATTTGCAAATTTCAATCCTTCATCTACAATTAGCTTTTCGCCATTTGGTTTCACCAGATAAATTTTGCTTGGCTTTTCTGTTCCATCAGGAGATGTGATATAAATATTTCCATTGCTGGCAACAACAAGATCATTGCCTGAAATATTTTCAGCAAGGACAGTTTCTTTTTCTGTTTCATCATAAGCAATCAATTGATTCGTTTCGCCTGCAACAACATATCGCTTTCCATCTGCACCAAATGAAGTGCCACTTGCTTTTTTTGCGTTGATGTTTAATTGAGTAAGCTTACCATCAACTGTCACTTTATAAGTTTTTGAGTTAGGAATATCCTGATAAAAAACTTCTCCTGAAGAATTTGTTGCAGTGCCTTCAGTGAACTTATAATCCTTGCCAACTAATTGCCAGTCTTCGTTAGGTATTAATAAATCGGACAGGAATTGATTTTTAGAATTCCCTGCTTTGACAGCGTTAGGCCAATCTTTCCACAGCCATCTCATAGCAGCGGGAAAAACAGCATTGCCTTGTTTTCCATTATGCTGGCCTTCGCCCCAAACATGATTCACTTCATAACCCGCAAAAACAAGTGCACGCTCCATGGTTTCATTTGCTTTCCACCAATCGCCTGCATAAATGTTTAAGTCATTTGCTCCATCCTGTAAAAAAATTCTGATTCGTTTTGGTTCATATTTTCGGATCAATGTTGGATAGCGTTCAGCGCCCCGCAAACCGACATAAGTCCCGATCGCAGAAAACACTCTTGAGAATTCTTTTGGTTTTTCCCAGGCAGCAGTGAAAGCACAAACTGCGCCGCTGCTACTTCCACCGATTGCGCGGTCATTTCCATTTTTAGAAAGATGGATTGCTCTTCCATCACTTGTTTTTTGCTTTTCTACTTCAGGAAAAATTTCTTCAAGAACAAAACGTGCATAAGCATCGCCAATGCCGTCATATTCAAAGCTGCGGTTATAACGGTCAAGGGCAACCGAAGAATTGGCAGCCTTCACAATTCCCGGATTAATAAAGATGCCGATTGTTACTGGCATTTCTTTCTTATAGATCAGGTTATCAAAAACAATCGGGGCATTCCATAGAATGCCATCCTGGTTTACATATACACAAGCCGGATTTTCGGGTTTGTATTGTGCGGGAACATACACCCAATATTCACGCCATGTGCCCGGAAATATTTTTGAACTATTGAAAGAGAGTTTTATTATCTCTCCCTTGGGAATATTTTTTTGTTCAACAGAAGAAGAATCTATCGGATAATTTTCAACAGGAGTTTGAGCAAATGAAGAAAGAGTTGTAATTAATAAAATAAATGGCAGTATTTTTTTCATTGTTGAGTATTGGTTACTAAATATACTCAATAATATTGCTCGATATTTTTTAAGAGATTATTAATGCAGTTTCACTTTCAGCACCATATCATCTGCAGTGATGTACAATATATCCTTTGTTTTATTGAATGCGCAATTCGATGTCGGGCGGTTATATACTTTTATTAATGCCAATAATTTTCCATCGGGGGAAATGATATTAATCCCATCAGGGCCGGCACTGAAAATATTGCCGGAATTGTCAATCTTAAAACCATCTGCACCTTGCTTCACGGCCGCTTTTTCTTTCAGTGATGTTCCATCGAGCAATACACCGCCGTTTTGAATGTTACCAAGACTGTCAAGATGATATGCAAACCAGCGTGTTTGATCATCACTGCTGCCGACATACAAAATTTTCTGATCAGGAGATAATGCAATGCCATTCGGGCGGGAAATGGAATCAATCAGTAATGATGTTTTGCCATCAGTGCCGATTTTATAAACACCTTCAAATTTTAATTCTCTTGTCGGATCATTTTCTTTTTTTGGCAAGCCATAAATCGGATCCGTGAAATAAATATTGCCTTTGCTATCCACAACAAGATCATTCGGGCTATTAAATTTTTTGCCATTATAATTTGGTGAGAGCACAGTAAAATTTGGTTTTGGCGAATCAAGTGAGGCATTCAATCTGGACACGACTCTGTTCCCTGATTGGCATAACAAAAGTTTTCCATCATTATCAAGCGCAAGCCCGTTGGAACCATTTTCGCCATTGCGATAAGCTGTGTCCGTATAGCCGGAAGGAGTGAGATAAAGTGTCGGCGTATCTTTCATGTTCCATTGGTAAATTTTATTTTGCGGCACATCCGAAAAAAGAAGCATCTGTTTTGATTCGACCCACACAGGTCCTTCGCTCCATGTATAATTCCTTCCAATGATTTCGATGGAAGCATTGCTGTCAATAATATTTGCAGCGCTCTTGTCGTAGATTTCAACTTTGCCAACAGCACTGTCTTTTATTGTATGAGCAGCTTCTTTGGATGGAGCGCTGCAACTGATGAATGAAATGGTGTAAGAAAAAATAATGGCGAAGAATATTTTTTTCATGATGGCGCTCAATTTTTAAAAGAGTAAGAAATGTTTTGGCTTTACTAAAATAAGCATTCTAATTTTTTCTGACATTAGTTTGTGATAACAAATAATTAAGAAGCTACTCGTTACAGTGCTATGCCTGAGCCGCATTTTTTGTAGATTGTAGCTATAACTCGATTGGAAAAATAAATGAATTCAAAACGGACAATTCCATTCTCACTGAGTTTGGTTATTGAATTTGAGAGACAAAATACACCGAATTGAGGTAAATTGTTGTGATTTCACAGAATGCAAAATTTACTTAATTAAATATTTCGTTTTAAAATAATAAACTTTATCATGAAAATAATTAAGATATATTTCAATATAACTTCATTAGTTCTTATTTTATTTACTTTGATTACGATAATAATCGACAAATTTGAAAATCATGTTGAGCCTCAATTTTCAACACCAGTTTCGATTTTGATTGTTTTCATTTTTAAATTTTGCTTCGTAAACATGTTTCTTCTTTTTATAACAGGAATTATATTTCTTATTGGGAAAAAGAATAAAAAGAATGCGATTTTTTACTTAATGTCAGCTTTGTTCTTTTTAATTTTTTTTATGGGATTTTCCAATTGGGATAGGTTTTAAGTAATATATCAAATTCAAGCGTGCAAAAAATATAATGCTGTTAAAGAGATTTTTGATAAGATCTTTTGCAAAGAGGGTAATTGCAATCACTATTTGCACATGCAAAAGGTCATTTAACTTAGAATTGTATCTTCACCACTTTCCCTCCATAAACAACATTATTCTTCATTTCATTATCAGGAATTAACCGGATAATGAATTTGCGTGGCTTTACAATATTGATTGCTTTTTTTGGTGCATCAGGCGAGAACGTGACTTGTTTTTTCTTTTCATCCCAGCTAATGCCTATCCAGCTTCCTTTTCCTTTTAGGTAATCCTGGCTGCTGCCATCATCGTCATATAAAGTGAAATGGCCATCTGCTCCTGTAAATATTTTTAATTCAGTAGGTGATTGTATTATTTCGGCTGTGTATTGGCGAATGGGGTCGAAAGCAATGATAGCGCCTGCGCGAACATAAATAGGCATCGTAGATAAGTCTACTTTGCAGGTAATCATTCTGCCACCTGTTTGTTTTTCATTTGTCCACCAATCATACCATTCTCCTTCAGGAAGATATAAAGTGCGGCTGATTGCGCCTTTTTCAAATACCGGAGCTATCAACATATCGCGCCCCCACAAATATTGATTGCCTGTTCTTTTGCACTCTTCATCATTCGGGTAATGAAGCCACATGGCACGCATCATCGGCATACCAGTGCTGCGTGCTTCCCATGCAAGTGTGTATGTGTATGGCAACAATTGGTAATGCAGCTCAGCATATTTTTTTGTGATCGGTTCTTCTGCGGCATTGTTCATTTCTGATTGGAGAACGCTCGCGCCATTGCGGCCCATTTCAACTGGTCCCATATTTTTCAAACCGAAGCCCCAGGGGAGGCTGGTCATCCATGTTCTTCCATGCGATCTGAACAATGCATTGAAAGAACCGAATTGAAACCATCGTATATAAAGCTCTGCAGTTTTTTCAGGCGATGAATAAAATCCTCCGATATCAGATCCCCAGAATGGGCCAATGCTCAAAGAATAATTTAATGCCACAGCTATCTGTGCTTCCAAGGTTTTCCAGGAAGATTCAGTATCGCCAGACCAAACCCATCCTCCCCATTGCGCAATACCGGGATATCCATTTCGTTGAAGGCTCCATGGGCGAAGATTGTTATGCGCAGAGAGCGAGCCCTGATAATATAGCTGATGCCGTTTAATGCGCTCATATAAATTGAACCAATCTCCTTCATCGGGCCAGAAAGCATCAACGCCAGTTTTTATCAGTGGCAAATGTTCTTTCCAATAATTTTGAATATGCGATGCATCCAATATTTCATCATGCTTTGCAGGGATATTTCCATGAAGCGTTGGCAACTTGTCTCTGTCCCATGGAACCATGTGCAGAATCACTTTCACATTTCGGTTATGCATACCTGTTATTACTTCTTTTGGATCATGTTTAAAAACTTCGGGATTAAATTCAAAAGAAGGCTGCTGTTTGTTCCAGCCTCTTGGAGTGAAACCGGTTCCGAGGTAGATAACAGCATCCAGTGGAATTTTTTTTGAACGAAAGCTATCTATAATGCCCATCATCTGAGTGTCATCTTCTAACGTTCTGTGTGATTGCATATAACCCAAAGCCCATTTAGGTGGCATTGCTGCAGGGCCTGTGACCATAGAAAAATCTTTCATCCATTCAGATGGGTTATGCGCATCGAACACAAAAAAATCATATAGTCCCGGTACAAATTTATCTGCGGGAGGCAGCCCTTTCCCTAAATCCAATCCCTGATTTTTTTCAGTCTGAGGAACATCTCCGTCGTTCTTAGGTTTGACAGGAATAAAAAATCCATGTTGCTTATCACGGAGGTCAACAGCAACCCATGGGGAAGCAACAAATATGCCCCATTGAGCAGGCTGCACCAATACGGCAGCGGGATTGCGTGATCCGTAGGCATCGCTTTGCCATCGTGGTTGCATGCTATCATAACTGCCGCTGCGATCATATTGAACCGGCAGGTTGCGCCATTCAATTTCTTTCGGTGGTTTCGGACCACCTTCGCCCATACCGAGCACCGGACCGCCATTTATAATAAAAGAAAGTATTCCATTTTCATCAAAAGTAAATTGCTGAATGAATTGCCCCTGCTTATTGCGTATGATAATGCTTAATGGCTGAGGCTTTATTTCTACTTGTAAATTCCCGGCTTGTTGTTTAATGATCCCATCAATTTTATCAATGCTGATGAATGGAGCAGGATAATCACGTTCAGCAACTGAAGGCGTGAAAGGAAATGCTTCTTTAAAACTGACAGGTTTTAATGTGATACGAAGGCTGTGCTCACCAGCTTTTCTGATTTCTAGCAAGCCAGGCTGGCCTTCAACAATAATAGGTTGTGCATGCATTGTAATGCATGTTGGTAAAAAAACCAGCAAAAAAATTATGCGCACGTAGAGGCTTTTCATTAACTGAATGTACAAACTGCTTGTAAATATTTTGGATTAGATTTTATTGAAGACTTTATTCTAATAAATTTTAATTGATTTGGATGCAGTTCGTATAATCAAAACAAAATTTATAACAAAACTCCTTGCATGAAAACAAATGAAACGGAGAAGTAAATGATGAGACCTGTTACATCAACAAGTGTTGCAACAAATGGTGCAGAAGAGACTGCGGGGTCAGCGCCAAATTTTTTTAAGATGATAGGAAGCATTGAGCCAGATAATGTTCCCCAAAGCACAACACCGATTAATGAAAAGCCAACACTTAGTGCAACCAGCAGCCAATGTGGGCCATAAATATCTTTAAAGATTCCATGTTGCATTAATATGTGCCAGATAAAAATTCTGATGAAGCCTATCAATCCAAGAATGGAGCCCAGTATAAATCCTGAAGAAATTTCTCTGCGCATCACTCTCCACCAATCAGCCAGTGAAACTTCGCCGAGCGCCATTGCCTGAATAACCAATGTAGATGCCTGTGATCCGCTATTACCACCGCTCGATGCAATCAATGGCATAAAAAGTACAAGCACGGTGGCTTTTGCGATTTCATCATTAAAATAAGCGAGTGCCGTAGCCGTCAACAGCTCACTACAGAATAGAATAATAAGCCAGCCAACTCTTTTTCGGATCAGTTTGAAAAGAGGGGTTTCAAGATAAGGTTCGTCGAGTGCTTCGGTACCACCAATCTTTTGAATGTCTTCACTGAATTCTTCACTTGCCACCCACAACACGTCATCTACTGTTACGATGCCTAATAATTTATTGCTGTTGCTCACAACCGGCAATGCAACGCGGTTGTTCATCTTAAAAGCTTCGTATGCTTTTTCCTGATCATCATAAGCGTTCAATGCAATCACCCTTCTTTCATCCATGAGATCGCTCACTTTTTTTGAAGGATGATTTAATATGAACTCACGGATCCTGATATCATCAAGCAGTTCTCCTTTTTCATTGATCACATAAATCACATCAATCGTTTCGCTGTTCTTTCCAATTTTCCGGATTGTCTCTAATACTTCACTCACCGTATTGTTTTCAAAAACATACACATAGTCAGGTGTCATCAATCTTCCGACACTGTTTTCAGGATAACCAAAAAGTGAAAGCGTGATTTTTCTTTCTTCAGGTGTGAGCAATTTGATCAATTCTCTTACAATGCTGCTCGGCAGGCCTTCGAAGAAATCAGTTCTATCATCTGGGGGTAGTGCATTTAATAACTCAGCAATTTTTGAGGGCGGCAAATCGCGCATTACCCTTTTTTGCGTAGGTAGGTCAAGGATCTTAAAAGTGCTGGCTGCGCGATGGATGCTGAGATGCTCAATGATTTGCTGTTCATATTCCGGATATTCATCAACAAGCTTTGCAACATCGCTGATGTTCTGGTCATCGAGAAATTCTTTAAGGCTCGAAATATCACTGCCCTGCATGATTTCAAGAAACTGTTCAAGCATTAAATGATTTTCAAATTCCAGCTCCATGCTTCAAATTTACGTGTTACCGCTCACCAAAAATTCTTTTCACAATTTTTGATATTAAAACTTCATTAAGTATTTATTAAAACAAAAAACCCCGGCTTTGTGTGCCGGGGCTTCATCTTGTATTAAACCACCATTAATACTTCAATTTTAATTCCACTCTTCTGTTCTGAGCTTTTCCTTTTGCAGTTTTGTTGCTTGCAATTGGCTTTGTGTCGCCAAAACCTGCTGATGACAGCCTACTTGCATCAACACTGCCTTTTGTTGTGAGGTAATCAAGAACTGCTTTTGCACGGTTTTCGCTAAGCACCTGATTTTTTTCCGGCTTGCCAGTATTATCGGTGTGGCCTTCAATATCTAATTTCAAATTTGCATCTTCTTTTAAAATCTTAGCAACTTCATTTAATGGTTTGAAAGATTTAGCTAATAATTTTGAACTACCTGATGCGAAGAAAATATTTTTGGCATCATACAATACTTTCTTGATGATTTCTTCTTTCACTAAAGGGCAACCTTGGTTTTCTTTAACACCCGGAAGATTAGGACATCTGTCTTCTTCATCATTCACACCATCACCATCAGTATCTGGGATTGGACAGCCATGATATTTAGCAACACCTGCAACTGTAGGGCATTTGTCTTCTTCATCATTGATACCATCGCCATCAGTATCAGGAATAGGGCATCCATTATATTTTGCAATACCTTTTTGATTAGGGCATTTGTCGTCTTTGTCAGGAATGCCATCACCATCAGTATCAGGGCAACCCTGGAACTGAGGAAGGCCAGCAACATTAGGGCACGCATCAAGACTATCAACAACACCATCGCCATCGCTGTCTTTTGGTGGAACCACAGTTGGAATGATTACTGCTTTTGGTTCTGGTTTTGGTTTTGCCGGAGAAATATTTTCAGCAACACCGATTGAATAAAACAGGTTATTGTCAAGTTTGCTCTTGCTGAAAGATGCACGGTAATTTAGCTGAAGAAAAATGTAAGTAACACTTTGCAAGTTGATCTGAAGACCACCACCTAAAGGAGCATAAGCAGCCCATTGCCCATCATATCCACCAACGCCGATACCTGCAGTAAGAAATGGGTTCAGCAAATGATTGTCAGAGAGCGCACGCAAATGCAAAGCACCTTCAAATTCATTAGCATAACTTGAATTGCTAAGATCCGGGTTCTTTTTAGAATAGCTCGTAAAGAGGCCGTTATAACGAATAGACAAATCCAGCACATTTGCTAATCCCTTCCAATACATTAATGAAAAACCGGGATTCAGGTTTTCACTTTTAAATGAATTTTTGATAGCAAGTGGTTGGCTGAAATCGGTTATATTGGCGCTGAAACCAATAAGGCTTCCTTTTTTAGAAGAAGCAAAATCCTGTGAAAAAACTGATAATGCTGTTACGGAAAACAACAACAATAATGTTAAGATCTTTTTAGTCATGTGTAAGTGTTTTAATTGAAGTTTGAGAGGCATGAATGCCATAAGCGATTTTATATTTCGAGGCGCAAAAGTAACCGTAATTTCTTATAAAGTTTATAGTGTTTCTGGGTATAATAGATTGCTGAAAAACATGTTAACGATATTATTTTTTATAAATGCTACTGGCTTCATTATATATCGCAAATTCAAATAATAAAGGAAGAGGAGTCTTCACAAATGCAGATATTCTCGAAGACACCGTCATTGAAATTTCTCCGGTTATTGTGATGAATAAACA
The DNA here is from genome assembly GCA_035295505.1 of Puia sp. GTDB lineage: Bacteria > Bacteroidota > Bacteroidia > Chitinophagales > Chitinophagaceae > Puia. The sequence continues at coordinate 14,749 of DATGIX010000194.1, forward strand.
AGATCGCATTCTTCTTGACCAGACTTTGCTGCACGATTATATTTTTGAATGGTCACACAACAAGAATCAATGTTGTGTTGCGCTTGGATATGTATCGATATACAATCATTCTTATCAGTCAAATTGTGAGTATGAAATGGATTACGATGAAGAAATCATACGTATCAAAACAATGAGACTGATAAAAGCGGGAGAAGAATTATTTATTAATTACAACGGCAACTGGAATGACGAAAAACCAGTTTGGTTCGATGCGAAATAATCAAGCAGATTAATGTCTGGATCTTTTCAGGACAGGAGAATACTTTATTCCGAGGTTGATGCCATAGCTGCTTAGT
>DATGIX010000195.1:0-12230 GCA_035295505.1 Puia sp.
GTTCTGATTCTTTCAAATCGTAATATGCTTTTGAAAGCGCTGTCTTGATATCTTCTGAGCTGTTCAATAATTTCAGTTCATTATCCAAATCTTCCAGCTCATTTTCTTTCAACCCTATTTCCTGCAATTCGTCAAAGAGAAATTTATTATAATCAAATTCTTTGTTGAACTGTGCTTTCTGCTCCTGCAATTCAACTAATTCTTTTTTTGCGATTGAAAGTCTTTTAAACAATAATTGATATTCATTCAGCAATTCAAAATTTCCGGCGAGCGCATCAATCACTTCTCGCTGAAAATTTGATTCGCCTAATTCGAGTGTGTCAAATTGTTGGTGAAGGTCGACAAGCATATTGCTCAATTGTCGCAACTGCACAAGGTTCACAGGCGTGTCATTTACAAATGCCCTTGATTTTCCATTCGCAGCAATTTCTCTTCTTATCACCAGTTCTTCATCTGCATCCAAATCATTTTCCTTCAGAAATTGTTTCACATCTTTTTTCGCTTCAACTGCAAACATTCCTTCTACAAAACATTTTTTTTCTCTGTTCATCAACACAGTTGTGTCTGCCCTGTCACCAAGTATCAGCGACAAAGCGCCCATAAGTATTGATTTCCCTGCGCCGGTTTCTCCCGTAATTACATTCAGCTTCTTAGAAAAATCAATATTGATTTCATCGATGATGGCATAGTTTGATATATGAAGTTGCTTAAGCATTCAAGGGCAAATTAAAAAAGAAATTTCACACAAAGAGATAAAGAATACAAAGAGAACAACGTTGCATTCGTTGTATCCGTTGCTTCATTGCGTGAAATAAAAAAGGCACTCGTTATAAGTGCCTTTAAATATAATCATGCATCCAAAACTGGAAACTAAAAACCCGAAACTATTTAACTTCAACTGCATTATTCAATTCATCATCCACCAAAATGCGACCGCAGTTTTCACAAACGATGATTTTCTTGCGCTGTTTGATTTCGCTCTGGCGCTGTGGAGGAATTGCATTGAAGCAACCACCGCAAGCATCACGCAAAACCGGAACAACAGCTAAACCGTTTCTGTAATTCTTACGGATGCGGTCATATGAAACTAATAGTCTTGGTTCCACTTTTTCCCTTGCATCAGCAGCAAGTTTACCGAAATGCTTTTCTTCTTTTTCAGTTGTTGCGATAATCTTATCGAGTTCTTCTTTTTTATTTTTCAGAACGCCTTCTTTTGAACCTACATTCTTCTTAGCTTTTTCAAGCACTACCACTTTTTCAGCAATCTCTTCGTTCGCGTCTTTAATGTGTTTTTCAGCCAGCTTCGTTTCGAGCTGCTGCATTTCCATTTCTTTATTAATCGCTTCAAACTCGCGGCTGTTCTTCACGTTCTGGCTTTGCTTGTCGTATTTTTTTATCAACGCGTCCGCTTCTTTAATAATCTCTTTCTTCTGATTAATAAATTCCTGGATGCCATTAATTTCTTCTTCAATGCGCGTTTGGCGTGAATGCAGCCCGGTGATTTCATCTTCCAGGTCGCTCACTTCCATCGGCAGTTCGCCTTTCAGGATTTTGTATTCATCCAGTTTCGACTCAACTTTTTGAAGTGTAACCAGCGAAGCCAGTTTTTCTTCAACCGAAAATTCTTTTACTTGCGCCATATTAGTATTTACGATTTACGATGTCTTTAAATTAGTTTCCAGTTCTTACAAACTCCTTTTTCCTGATTCTTTAAGTTTCTCTGTTTAAGTTTTTTTTGTTTTTCTATTTTGTTACCAGTATCACCCTCCGACTAAACATCCTTGCGTCGCACTCTTGTACTGTTGGTATTCTATTCAGCTTTAGCCTCACAACCGGTAACTGGCTGCTTATTTATTCACCATTCACGATTGACCATTCACCCTAAATAATAATGAACCGGGTTGGTATTCAAAGCCGTTTTAAGGACGGCAAAGGTAGGGAATTTTTTCAGCAAAATTTCATGCAGCAAATCAATCGTGAACTGTTCGCTTTCATAATGCCCGATATCAGCCACCACCAGCCTGTCGTTGGCGTCAAAAAACTCATGATATTTAATGTCTGACGTGATATAGAAATCCGCTCCTGCCGCTAAAGCTTTGGAAATGAGGAAACTGCCTGCTCCTCCACAAATTGCCACCTTTTTCACCGGCTTTTTCAGCAGCCTTGTATATTTAATAGCAGACAGCGAGAATGATTGTTTTATTTTTTCCAGAAATGCCTTTTCGTCCATCGGTTCGGGCAGTTCGCCCAGCAAGCCCGAGCCAACCCGTTCGTTGGCATTGGCAAGCTCAATAATCCCATAAGCCACTTCTTCATAAGGATGCGCGTGGATTAATGCGGCAACAATTTGCGATTGCAGATGCGCCGGAAAAATAGTTTCAAGCTTTGCTTCATTTTCATAATGCCTTTTGCCGATTTCACCGATATAAGGATTTGCATTTTCATTCGGCTTAAAACTTCCTTCCCCTTGAACTGAAAACGCTGCTTCACTATATTCGCCGATAGCTCCGGCGCCTGCCGCAAAAATGGCGTTGCGAACCTTTTCCAAATCAGCTAAAGGAACATACGTGTATAATTTTTTCTGTGTTGATTGTTTGGGCAACAAAATATTTCTGTTAATCAATCCGAGCTTATCAGCCATTCTTGCATTCACGCCATGAAGCACATTATCAAGATTGGTATGAATGGCATAAATCGCAATATCATTTTTGATGGCAGCAATCACAGCTTTCTCCACATAATTTTTTCCATTGATTTTTTTCAGTCCGCCGAAAATAATGGGATGATGCGCTACAATCAGATTGCAGTTTTTTGAAACCGCTTCATGAACAATTTCTTCTGTGCAATCCAATGTTGTGAGCACGCCTGTGCATTCGCGGTTAGCCATTCCCGTTAACAATCCAGCATTGTCATAATTTTCCTGATAAGCAGGCGGGGCAATGGTTTCAAGATGAGAGATTATTGCGGAGATTTTCATTAGTCTGAACGGGATTTGTGTGATTTGTGTGATTTACTTGATTGTTTAATTACAAGCTCGTTGATGAACTTTTCCAAAGTTTTAAAACTTTGGAAAAGTTTAGGAGTTGGTTACTTAAAATAGGGTTTAAAAAACTTCTTTTAATACTTTGCCACCTTCAACAGCAATCAAATGTTCAAAAGCTTTTTTAATTCTTTTCAAAATACCATAATCTGAAGGAAGTGGAGAATAAAATTCTAAAAATAAATACGGGTATCCTTGATTCTTCTCATCTATCTCACTTAATCGTTTTTCAATATCAACCTTGTTGGCGGTAAAATAAAATTTGTCTAATGAATTCCAACCAGTCTCTTTTTGTTCAAAGTCTCCATAAACAATTGATTCTCCCAAATTGTAAACACATCTTAAACTAACCTTAGAATTTTCCTTAAATGAAAGTCTTAAACCAATAAAGCCGTCCGCGCTGTCTTCAATTTCGACAGTATAAATGTTAGGTATTTTATAAACCCATAACTCTATTGCTTTGCTATAATTCTTATATTCGGGATATTTAGTTGTCCCGGAATTAGAAGGTCTTCTCTCATAGGTTAGCTTTTCAATTAACAAATAATTACTCTCAAAACGGTACGAGTACATTATTCTTTGTCTTGGATACCAATAAATAGGTTCAGGAATTTCAACTGGAGTTAGTACTTTTTCAAAATCTTTTGACATTGTAAATCTTTCAGAAAGATTATGAAACAACCAATCTTCTGTTTCTTTTTTTGTTTGGGAAAAACAGCTGTATGTAATCAGTATTATAAGGCTTAATAAAAGCTTTTCCATTGATTATTTTATTTTATATGAATCACTTTCTTATTTCCTTAATCAATTTATAAGGAAGATAACAAATTTTAATTTTAGTAACTCACAATTGAAAGTTTAAGTTGTTCTACAGATTCCCGCCTGCGCGGGAATGACGGCAAGGGCGTAACGAATCTTAAATAACAAGAATTTTAAAATCCCTTAGAGAGTCGCCGTCATGCCTGCACAAGCAGGCATCTGAATTCCAAAATTTTTGCAATCCGACAATTCATCGGGCGCTCAATAGAATTCCTTCCGTAACTAATAGCAAATGATTAAATTTGACACAGAAGAATTTCTTATGTCAATTAAAGAAATAAAAGAACAATTAAAAAACAATATTGATAATCTTTCTCCTGCTGAAGCAAAACTGGCGCAGAAGGATTTGAATGTATATTTCGGTTATTTGCATGCAAGAAAAGAAATGCCTGCAAAAGCCAGGCTCAGCTTCCAGCAATTTAATCAACTGATGCTTTCACTAAAGCAATCAGATGATGGCAAAACAATTCCTGCACAAAAAGTTTTTTCAGCCATAAAAAAGAAATATGGCATTCAAGCCTAAAACAATTGATTTTACTGCTGTCGCAAACTCCCAACTAAATACAACTGTTCAATATATAATAAATGAATTTGGGGAAAGATTCGCTGAAAAGTTTATTGTTGCCTATACAAAAAATTGAACACAATCGCAGACGGGACAGTTGCTCATAAGTTTTTTTATAAATCAAAAAGCATCAGGTATTTTATTCTTCAAAAAAAGAATTATGCGCTTTATAAAGAATTGAAATCGGTAATAAGAGTTGTAGGCATTTATAGCATAAAGCAAAATGTTTCAGTAATTAAAAAAGCTATATAAAGAAAAGAAATTTACTAGTGCCGAGACCTGTCAGGTTTTAAAAACCTGACAGGTCTTGCTTATTAATGGCTACAAATTTTATGATGGAAATTGCGGAGGATGCTGAAGCTCAATAGAATTCCTACCGTACAAGAGCCCGCCGCGGCGGGACGATGTTTAATAGTAGTACTTAGCTGAGGACATAAAAAAAACTCCTACAAACATTCAACACTCAAAATTCAATAATCAATATTCAAGTTGAAGTGCTTCGTCAAGCTCAGCACAAAAAAATCCCCCCGGAAAACCGGAGGGATAATAAAACAACTAAAAACAAACTGATTTTTCGGTTATACGAAACCGTTAGTCAGGCTTCTTGCCGTCTAAAAATGTATTGATAGTGCTGATGGAAGCGTTGTTGTTCTCGTCCTTCTTTACTTCGTAGTTGCTGTAGAAATTCTCGACGTTGGAAGTGGCATTATGGAGTTCCAAATTACGGCGGATGTAGGCCGGCACAGTCTCAAACTCATTATTCGGGTCGGCAGCATTGATGTTGAACGATAAGTTGCGCAACTTATTGATTCGTTCTGCTGCACGTCGTTTCTGTTCTTCCTCCTTGTCCTGCAGAGCAGGTTCCTCGGCGGGCAGTTCCGTTCCCGGATTTTTAAGAGCTTGATAGGCCAAGGGCGCATCCGCCGCTGGAATATCTTTAAATACTAGCTGCATGTCAGGAGAAGGTTCTTCTTCTTTTAACGGATTAACTGCAGCTGTACCTGAGATGAAATCCTTCACAGGTATGTGTTCCGGGCTGGATTGTTTTTCTGGCCGCGATTCTTCTGCGTAAATATTTTTGGGCCTTGCAAGGTAACCCGCAGATATTGCAGATGCCGGCGAACCGGGCGCAGCATTTGTAACCAGATTTTTTTCTTCGGCTGTGGGAACGAGGTTCTGCGAATTTAACCATTCCGTCGTCTTTTCTACTTCGTTTTTTTCCACTTTCTTGTCCACAGTAATTTTACTAATACTGTCATCTGCAAAGAAAACCATCGGGATATGCTGCTGCGATTTTTCTTCTTCTTTCAAATGCGGCTGCATCTCATCCGGCAGGGCCTTCAGGGCAACGTGTAGTTGCCCTGATGCCGGTTGTTGTTCTTCTTTTTGTGTAACGAGAGGTAGCACAGGCCCTTGTTCTGTTTTTACTTTTTCTTCGGGTATGACTAAAGGCATAACAATCTTGTCCTCTTTCTTAGGTTCGGTCTTAACTGTTTTAGTTTTCGCAAAGGGGTCTTTATATTCAAATCCGGTTGCTATTAATGTGATGCCGATTTTTGCGCCGAGGGAATTATCGTAACCCAATCCAAGAATCACATCGGTGTGCTCTCCTGCGCGGCTGATGAGATAGTTCTGAATGATTTCCACTTCATCCATCGTGAATTCAAATTCGCCTTCAGATGAATTGATATTAATAAGAATCCATTGTGCTCCGCTGATATCATTATCATTCAGCAATGGAGAATTCAATGCTTCTTCAATTGCTTGTTGCGCACGGTTCTCGCCTTCTGTTGCTGCGCTGCCGAGAATAGCCACACCGCCATTGCGCATCACGGTGCACACATCTGCAAAGTCAACATTGATTTGTCCTGTTGTAGTGATTACATCAGTGATACATTTTGCTGCAGTCGCCAAAACATTATCTGCTTTGCTGAATGCTTCTTTCATTTTCAGATTGCCGAACTGATGACGAAGCTTATCATTGCTGATGACCAATAATGTGTCAACATATTGTTTCATCACACGGATTCCTTCTTCCGCCTGCAATTGTCTTTTTCTTCCTTCATAAGAAAATGGTGTCGTCACAATTCCAACAGTGAGTATGCCGAGGTCTTTACAAATTTTTGCGATAATAGGTGCGCCGCCTGTTCCTGTTCCACCACCCATTCCGGCGGTAATGAAAGCCATCTTGGTGTTTACTTCGAGAATTTGTTTTATCTCTTCAAGACTTTCTTCTGTTGCCTGCCTGCCAATATCAGGATTAGCGCCTGCTCCCAGACCTTGCGTTAAATGCGGCCCGAGCTGCACCCTGTTAGGAACACCGCTCTGTGCAATTGCCTGAGCGTCGGTGTTACATACAATAAAATTTACGCCTTCAATATTTTGGCTGTGCATATAATTGACTGCGTTGCTTCCTCCGCCACCCACACCAATCACTTTGATGATGGATGATTTTTCTTTCGGTAAATCGAAGTATATCATTTCAGAATTTTTTTGGATTAGTAATTTTGTGAATAGTGAATGGTGAGTTGTGAATGGGTTTCTTATTCACCATTCACTATTGACCATTCACCACTAAAGCGCATGGTCTTCTTCTTCTTTGAACAAATCAATAATTCCATCTTTGAATTTGCCCCAGAAATCTTTGATGCTTTTTCTGTTGCGCATCACTTTTTCTTCTTCCATCGTCTCAATTGGCGCAACAGTTTCTTCTACAGGTTCAAGCTTTCTCAAAGCCTCGGGCACTTCCACTTTCACATGTGATTGCTCAAATTGCTTTCTGTTATGCTCATAATCACTGTAACCTTTTAATATTAATCCGATGCAAGTGGAGTAAGTTGGTTTCGCTAATTCTTCAATATGCCCGGCAGTTAAATGTTCTGTCGGGAAACCAATTCGTGCATTTAACCCTGTGATATATTCCGTCAATTGAATCAGATGTTTCAATTGAGAACCACCACCGGTTAATACGATGCCGCCATTCAACATTTTATTATCAAGACCAACTTGTTTCAAATGATAAGTCACGAAATCCATGATCTCGTTCATGCGAGCCTGAATAATGTTCGCGAGATTTTTTACGCTGATTTCTTTCGCAGGCATTCCGCGCAATCCGGGAATGGTAATGAATGCATTGTTCTTTGCTTCATTCGCCAGCGCAGAACCAAACTGCACTTTCATTTGCTCCGCTTGTGTTTTGAGAACACCTAATCCTGTTTTGATATCGTTGGTAATATTTTCTCCGCCGAAAGGAATCACTGCAGTGTGTTTCAAAATGCCTTCATAAAAAACAGCGAGGTCTGTTGTTCCACCGCCGATGTCAACAATCGCAACTCCTGCTTCCAAATCTTCTTGTCCCATGACTGCGGCTGCAGATGCGAGTGGTTGCAGCACTAAATCTTTTGTATGCAATCCGCTTTTTTCTACTGCACGATTAATATTTCTGATGGCATTTTTATCGCCTGTGATGATGTGAAAATTCGCTCCTACTTTCACGCCACCATAACCAATCGGGCTCACAATATTTTGGAAATTATCAACAGTGAATTCCTGTGGAATCACATCGATAATCTGGTCGCCTGCAGGAATATAAGTTTTATATTGGTCAGCAATCAACTGGTCAATTTCGCGCTGCGTGATTTCATCATCCGTTTGCTGGCGCACGATATCGCCGCGTGTTTGCAAACTTTTGATGTGATGACCTGCAATACCAACATACACCTCACTAATCGCGAGATTAGGATTGGATGCATAACAATTATCAAGTGCCATTTTAATCGCCTTGATAGTTTCATCAATGTTCAACACTTGTCCGTGCTTCACGCCGTTTGAATTGGCGCGACCGAAGCCAAGAATTTCAAGTTTACCAAATTCGTTTTTTCGTCCGGCAATGGCTGCAATCTTAGTTGTTCCGATGTCAAGCCCGACAATAATGGGTTGTTCGTGATTCATAGTTTATTTGTTTTTGTTGTTTGTTTTTATTGTTTTAAGTTTTATTTTTTGTAGTCGGCATTTGTCCTTTAATCATCATCGTCCCGCCGCGGCGGGCTCTTGTACTTTTTGTTTTCTATTGAACTTTAGTTTCGTTATCGTCAACAACAACTATTATTCATTTTTCTTTCTCACACTTTCTCATTCCTTATTTCTAATTTCTAATTTATTATTTCTTCGTTCTCCTGCATAAATGTCGGAGCTAGTCGAAATCTTCACGATAATTCATCCTTCACGATTAACCATTCACGAATTATTAATTATCCATTATTAATTCTTAATTCTCCGGCATGAATGCCGGAGCTAGTCGAAATCTTCATGATAATCCATTATTCCCTATTCACCATTGACCATTCACGAATTATTAATTCTTAATTCTCTTCGTCACACTATCCTCAATATCGCCGCTCTTGAAATTTTTATCAGGATTGATATTTTCCAAAGGCTTCACCGTTCTTTGTTTCACCGTATCCATCTGAATTTGCTGCGCTGATTTTATCAGCATCGCAACACTTTTTGCTGCTAGTAATGAATCAGATTTTTTCATCAGCCCGCCTTTTTTTGTGCCGATTACTTCGCCATCATATTGAACATCTATTCTCGCGTATTTGTCAAAACCTGTTTGGCTCAGCACTTCTTTATAAAAAACAAACAGCCTATGAAATTTTTTCTCGCAATCATTGCCATCACCAAATTCAATCACATGATTGCCGACAACCGGAATCATTTGAAAAGTTTTGTTCGGCGTAATATCAACCTGCGCAATCTGTGCAGACCAAAAAGAATCTTTCAATATAAAAGCGTCAATCTTTTTTATTTGCTTCAGCAAACTACCTTCAGAACCTATTTTTATTTTCTCTGCAGGAAATCCTGTGAACACCGGAAGCATCACGGTTTGCTTATCGCTTAAAGGCAATTCTGTTCCACTACTGTCGATATAAAAACTATTTCCGCCTGTTGTGAAAATTCTTGCTGTTGGTTCCCTCTCGGTAATGGCTATCCGTAATAAATCATTATTATCAAAAAATATCTGAGCATCTTTCACCCACGGATTTTTCTTCAGTTTATCCTCCATCGAAAGCAGGTTGAAAGACGATATCGCTCTTCCTTCCGGCTTTCCATTAATGCTGTCTGCAAGCATTTTCATCACATCCTTTCTATCAATAAAATATCTATTCGCAGCACTGCTGATTTCAATTTTATATCCTTTACATGTTTTGTTGCTGCGCCTTTTAATAGCGGCGACAAGCAGCACGAGCATGCCTGCTCCGAGCACACTCCACAGCGCGACGAACAGCATTTTTCTTATGTTATCTTTTATGCTCATGACATTTAAAAATTTTTGCCATTTCATACCCACCCAACGGCCCCGTTTTGACCGTCAGATGGGTACAATATGCGCGGGTAAAAAACTCCCTCGCACAATATGGGTTAGTTCGTTTTTTCCAGGATATCTTTAATCGGTAGCACCAACGCATCAATATCTCCCGCACCAGCCGTTATGAAAAGCCCTTCGCTTTTTCCATTCATGCTCTTCAGCAATTCTTCTTTACTCATCAAATATTTATTCCTGTTTTTCATTTTGTCGAAAATCATTTTGCTCGTCACTCCTTCAATCGGCAATTCTCTTGCAGGATAAATCGGCAACAGAATTACTTCATCAGCTAAATCCAGACTCTCAGCAAAACCATCTGCAAAATCTCTTGTCCTCGTGAACAAATGCGGCTGAAAAATCACCGTGCATTTCAATTTTGGGAACAAGCTTTTTGCGCCACTAATCAATGCTCTCAATTCTTCAGGATGATGCGCATAATCATCTACAAACACCAGCTTCTCATTCTTAATAATATATTCGAATCTTCTTTTTACTCCTTTAAAATCTTCAACCGCGTTCTTTATTTTTTCATCTTCTATCCTCAGCGAATGCGCTACAGCTATTGCCACGACTGTATTCTCCACATTATGCATTCCGCCCATATTCAAAATCACATCTTTCAGTTCCCAATCATTTTCTACAACATCATATTCATAGCTACCATGGTTCATCCGGATATTTTTTGCATACACATCAGCACTTTCATTTTGCTGACTGTAACGCAGATGCCTATCTGATTTTAATGCTGCGTCTTTTTGCAAACCAAATTTGCTCACTAACAATCCGCCTTTTTTCAGCTTGCCTGAAAAATCAATGAACGCCTGCTGCACTGCTTCTTCCGTTCCATAGATGTCCAAATGGTCTGCATCCATTGCTGTTATCACGGCAACATCAGGACTTAATTTCAAAAAACTTCTGTCATATTCATCAGCTTCCACCACACAAACATTTCTTTCATTGCTCCAGAAATTGCTATTATAGTTCACAGCGATTCCACCCAGAAAAGCATTGCAACCATAACCACTGTGACGAAGAATGTGCGCAATCATCGTCGTGATAGTTGTCTTGCCATGCGTTCCTGCAACACAGATATTAAAAGAACTTTTTGTTATCGATCCCAACACATCACTTCTTTTCAACAATGTGTAATTATTCTGCTGATAAAAAACCAATTCTTTATGCTCTTTCGGAATCGCAGGCGTGTAAACAATCATCTCTGCATCTTTCGGAGCTAATCCCAAATCTTCACTATAATGAACCGGAATTCCTTCGCTTACCAATTGCTTCGTTAAAGGCGTTTCCGTTTTATCATAACCACTCACATTCTTTCCATGAAACTTGAAATACCTTGCCAATGCACTCATACCAATTCCGCCAATGCCGATGAAATAAATCCGGTTTATGTTATTTATATCAGTCATTCTTTTCGTGAATGGTGAATGGTCAATGGTGAATAAATCAACCTATCAACAATTCAACTTATCAACTTTAATATTTCTTCCGCAATCACTCCATCTGCATTTGTCACTCCCAGCTTAGCGATATTTTCTTTCAATTCATTTTGTTTCTTCTCATCTTTTGCTAATGTCATCACAGTCGATATCAACTTTTCTTTCGCTTCATTATCTTTTATCAATATGCCTGCGTTTTTATTCACCAGGTTTTGCGCATTCACGGTTTGATGGTCTTCCGCGGCAAAAGGAAATGGCACAAACACAACCGGCTTTTTCACCACACACAATTCAGCAATCGACATGGCGCCTGACCTTGAAATCACGATATCAGCAGCAGCAAATGCGTATTCCATCTTCGTGATAAAATCATTTGTCCAAATATTTTTTCTTCCATTTACCGCTTGCTTTGCTTTATCAGCATAAGGTTTTCCAGTTTGCCAAATCAGTTGCAAATCATTTTTTTTAAATTCATCGATGCCTGCATCAACTGCTTCATTAATACTTTTTGCACCAAGGCTTCCGCCAGTTGACAGCACCGTTTTTTTCGCAGGATTCAATCCAAAAAATTTGATGCCTTCTTCCCGACTGATAGTATTGCTTACAATGCTTGCTCTCACAGGGTTTCCGGTAATCATGATTTTTTCTGCCGGAAAAAATTTCTCCATTCCATCGCTTGCAGTAAAAATCTTTGTCGCCTTCTTTCCAAGCATCATATTTGCTTTTCCCGCAAATGAATTTGATTCATGAATGAATGTTGGAATTCTTTTTGTCTGCGCATATCGCAACACAGGAAAACTGGAATAGCCACCAACACCAATCACTGCATCCGGCTGAAAAGATTTTATGATTTGTTTCACCTGCAAAAAACTTTTTACCAATTTGAATGGCAAACCAATATTTTTTATCAAAGAACTTCTGTTGAAACCTGCGATATCAATTCCTTCAATTTTGTATCCTGCCTGCGGCACTTTTTCCATTTCCATTTTT
>DATGIX010000196.1:0-38927 GCA_035295505.1 Puia sp.
TTTGATTGAAGGCTTGAAAAAATAAGAAATGTAAAATCAGGAATAAGGAATTAGAAAGTACAGGAACTATTAACTGCAGACTTTAAACTGGAAACTAAACTTGTCTACACATTTTCACAAACTAACGATTAAGGACATACGAAATGAAACTTCGGAATGCGTGTCGATTGCATTTTATATTCCTGACGAATTAAAAGAAAAGTTTAGGTTTATTCATGGACAGAACATTACTATCAGAACTGTTATCAATGATGAAGAAATCCGCCGCTCATATTCTATTTGCAGCAGCCCTTTGGAAAATGAGCTTCGCATAGCCGTAAAAAAAATTTTGGGCGGAAAATTTTCTTCTTATGTTGATAAGCTTACAAAAAATAACCAGCTTGAAATTTTGCCGCCGACAGGAAAATTTTACACTGAATTAAATCCTTCCAATAAAAAAAACTACATCGCCTTTGTCGCGGGAAGCGGAATCACGCCGGTTATTTCTATTATTAAAACAATACTTGCAACTGAACAACAAAGCAGCTTTACTTTGATTTATGGAAACAAAAACCGCAGCTCAATCATTTTTAAGGAAGAGCTGGAAGCGATTAAAAATAAATACATGAACCGCTTTGTTCTTCACCACGTCCTTAGCCGTGAAGAAACAGAATCATCCATTAATCATGGAAGAATCTCAGCAGACAAATGTGATGAGTTAAACGATAAGTTAATCAACATAAAAAAATTTGATGAGGTTTTTGTTTGTGGCCCGGAGCAAATGATTTTTTCTGTGAAAGACTGGCTTGAAGGAAATGGAATTGAAAAAAAGAAAATCCATTTTGAATTGTTCACTGTTCCCGGAGAGAAGTCATCAGTTGGCAGTCATCAGTCGGCAATTGAGAAAAAATTTATTGCGGATAAAGTCAGCAGGGTCACTATCAAACAAGATGGTGTTGCATTTAGTTTTGATTTGCCTTATGATGCTGAACCCATTTTAGATGCTGCTGTCAAACAAGGTGCGGACTTGCCATATTCCTGCAAAGGCGGTGTGTGCAGCACCTGCCGAGCAAAATTGGTTGAAGGCAAAGTTGAAATGGAGCACAACTATTCTTTAGAACTCGATGAAATTAAACATGGTTTTATTCTCACATGTCAGTCTCATCCCCGCACAGAAAAAGTGGTGATTGATTTTGATGTGAAATAATAGCACCGCAAAAAATTCTCAATTAATATAAGTATAGTTTCGGGTAAGCGTAGTTGCCCCTGAAACAATCTTCAGAGAGCTAACCCTGCCGTGGCTGTCAAAAGTATAAGTAATGGGATATGTAAACCCATCGTATGTTTCAGAAGTAAGTGTGTTCGTAGCAGGCTGTCCATTTATCCATTCATTGCCATACCTTAATGTATTGTACAGGCTTGTGCTATAAGCAAAAGCATAAGTATTCACGACACCTGTTGAAGATGTTTGTACCAATGTGGTAACATTCTTGTTAGTTATAGTCCAAACACTTGAGGAGCCGTCAGTGTTAATCACGCTTGTGCGATAACCATTAGCATCAAAAGTATAAGTATTGCCTTGGTTATCTGAAGCAGCATATCCTGCACTATTGAGTGTATAAATTGTTGTTGTAGTTCCTTGCACTTCTGTTACCATCGCCGATCCATAAGTGTATGTGATTGCAGGGGTCCCGTCTGTTTGCTGTTGTTCTATCAATCTCCCCTGGCTGTCATATGTATAAGTGTAAACAGTTGTAGTACTTGAACTACCATTGCTGCTTTTATAGGTTGCGTTTGCTACCAAATCGCTATAAGTGACATTGGTATTATTGCCTGAAGAGGTGGATTTTTTGCATCCTCCAATGAGCAGTGATGCAAATAACAATGCCGCTCCGGGCAAAATTTGGGATGTCTTTTTCATGATATCATTTTTAAAGATTAAGATTGTGATTGCATATTGTTAGTTTGGCTCGCTTGCAGAAAAAATAAATCATTTTTGCATCATGTTTTTAACTCAAACATTTACTTTATTGTTAGAGTTTCTTGCATAAAAATCAATCGCAGGCTCAAGGCAGCCAATACTTAATTTGTAGTAGGCAAGTTTGAAAAGGGCGTTATCTCAATAATCGAAATGCAGTTGCTTTAATGCCAAGCTCAAAACAACTTAAAAAAACTTTGCTGCATTTGTGAATCCCATCCTTGATCAGAAAAAGTAGCGGTGATTATAATGTAAAACAAAAAAGCGCAATGAAAACCTCGCCAATAACTTAAAGCAGTTGTTTGTGCTTTTTTTGTGCTGCTATCTTTTTTACTGCAAGAATAAAACAGTGTTATACTGATCAACGTAATTAACAACGTAGAAAAAAATATTTTTTCATGATAAAAAAATTAAGAGGTGAATAATTATTTTTTGTAATTGCATTTATCGATCTTCAAAATGCGTAATGCAAATTTCTTTTCAGGTAATACTGAAATCAATACGTAATTTGTAGTAGCGCCAGAAATGAAATCAGTGTTATCGTCAAATAGCGCAACACAAAGTTTTGATGATTTCTCTTTTAAGTAAATTTGTGTATGCGGCGAATCAAATACATAATTTTGTTTGCGGCTTTTGCTCTTGCTCATCTTTCTGCATATTGCCAAATGAATGAGCCCGGGAAAATAAAAAGATGCCCTGTTAAAACAATTGGCATTGAACAAGGGCTGTTAAATGAAAGAACAAATAGTATCGTCACCGACTCGTTAGGCTTTACCTGGGTCTCTACTCGTATCGGATTGCAACGATATAATGGATATATACTTGAAAATATAAATCCTGTTGTCAAAAAAGACACCGTTTTTATTAATGCGCCGGTCTTTTTGTTCGGACTGAAAAATGGCGCATTTTGGCTGAGCTATAAAAATGGAATCCTTGAATATAACCCTGCTACAAATTCATTTAAGAAAATCGTTACGACTCATGCTTCCCCAAGCTCTTTTTTCCCGATAGTGCCCTTGATGCAAACACCTGATGGAATATGGTGTATGCAGGAAAATAAAGGGATAGTTATCTATCAAAACGCAGATTTTCATTTAAAAAAAAATGATAGCAGCATAGTTAGCGAAATCAATACATTAATCAGTTCTGAGGATATTTTAGCAAGAAGAGCCATTGTAAATAATGGGAACAACATTTTTATACGATTGAATGCTTCAAGATTATTACAAATTAATACCCGGACATTTCAATTCAATTACCTCGACGATTTTGACTCAGATATTATCGGGCTGGGTTGCGCTGCGGATAACCTCATTGTATCTACACGTAAAAATTTGTGCAGCTATTCTGTCACCAGTCATACATTGAAAAAAAAAATCGCCATAAGAAATTTTTACAGTGATTCCTTAAATCTTAGTTGCGTACAGCCAGCGGAAAATAATACCCTGTTAATTAGTTTTAACGGTGAGCTATTTGAATTTGATACTGCTTTGACACACTACAGAGAAATCATGACATTAAGTAAAGATCCTATCGAGAGAGGGAGTTTCAAGCGACAGATCTATATTGATGAAATGAAGAGAGTATGGTTGCTCACAAACAATGACATTGAAGTTGTAAGAAATGTAGAAGTTCCTTTTGATCATTTTATTTATCCCGCTGAGAAAAGCAATTCTGTAAGATCCGTTTATTATGATGAGCAAAAGCACTTACTGCTGGCTGCCTGCATTAATATCGATACAGGTAAAAATGGCGGCGTGAGGTTATTCGACACACTTGCCAATCCGTTATGGAAAAAACCTCTTGGCGCATTGGAAGCAGGCAGCATCAGTGCCATTGAAAAATTAGACAATGATCATTACCTGGTTATTGCTTTTGATCGTCACGGCTGGTACCTTATGGACCTGACCAAAAGAAAATTTTCTCCTTTTGTTATGATGGTCGATGAACAAACAAAATCTGATCTTTATTCAAATCAATGGACAAACAATGTGCAACGCATCAATGACTCCACTCTCTATATAGCTTGTTCGGCAAATATATTCAGGTGTGTCCTCAGGAATGATTGTTTGATAAAGGCAACCCGGTTGTTGCCATTCAATGCCAATTCATCCAATTCAATAACTTGTTTTATTTACACAGCTGACAGTGTATTATGGGCGGGCACTAACTCAGGGCTTATCTACAGGTTCAAAAACAAGCAACTGGAAAATGTGCAGATCAACGGCGGTTATACTATAAGATGTTTTTCGCAAGACTCACTCAAGAACATTTGGGTGGGCACAGACAAAGGAGCTTATATTTTTTCAGAAACAGGCAGCCTGATAAAATCAATCGATAAGGAATCAGGGTTACTGAATGATTTCATATATGCCATATTGCCTGTTGGCAAAACTAATTCCGTATTCGCAAGTAGTAACATGGGCTTATCATTTATTTCTCTGAACGGAACAATCAAAAATTATACAAAAGAATTCGGGCTCCAGTCGAATGAGTTTAATACCGAGTCTGCTATAAAAACAGGAACAGGCAAATTATACTTTGGCGGTGTGAATGGCATCAATGCATTTTATCCCGGGGCGCTGAGCGAAACCATTGATACGCCAATCTTAAATGTTACCAGGTTGTCTGTAAATGATTCTTTGTATAAGTTCTCTTCCGGAAGCTGGACAGGCGATACTCTTTTATTAAAATACCCCGAAAATCATATAGAGTTGGATCTTGCTGCACTTGGATTATTTAACGCTGATGAATATACGTATACTTATCGCCTGAGCAACTTTGAACAGTCATGGCAAACTACTCACCAGCCCACAGGAATTAAGTATACCTTATCTCCCGGAAAATATTTGCTTGAAGTAAGGTGCAGCATTATATTTTATCCTGAAAATGTTCTTTACAAAAAAATCATGATTATTCTTCAGCCTCCCTGGTGGCAAACATTGTGGTTCAGAGCCATTGCTATGATTGCCATGACTTCAGTCATTTTCCTCTTGGTATGGCAATACAACAGAAGGAAATTTGACCGGAAGGTAAGGGCTCTGCAATTACAGCATGAAATACAACATGAACGGGAACGCATCAGCCGTGATCTTCATGACAACTTAGGAGCCTATGCGGCTGCTATCGCAGCAAATGTCGTAAAAGTGAAAAAAGATGATAGATCAGAAGAAGCTGTTCAGGAATTGCAATCCAATTCGCAGGCAATAGTAAATCAATTGAATGATACCATCTGGGCATTGAACCGTGAAGAAATTTCACTTACTTCTATCAGTGACAGGTTCAAGGTATTCTTACAAAAGATACGCCCAAGTTATCAGCAAATATCCATTCATGTTCAGGAATTCATTACCGAAGATATGAGCTTATCGCCTGTCAATGCATTGCATTTGTTCAGGATCATGCAGGAAGCTGTAAACAATGCTGCTCGCCATAGCAATTGCAGCAGCATTACCGTTTCTGTTAAAAGCGATGCTAACTGGGTCATCACTATAGCTGATAACGGCGAAGGAATAATGTATGATGCATCAATGGCTGCAGGCAACGGGTTAAGAAATATGAAAATGAGGGCTGCCGATGCAGGATGGGATATAAAATGGGAAAATGAAAAACCAAAAGGCACAAAAGTTATTATTGTAGCCGGACAGGCGCACATACTATAAATTAATTATTTCGCCGCTTTCATCAATTACTCATCTTAGTAAAATGCAAGACCCTGATATTATAAGAATCTCGCTTGTCGAAGATAACCCTGTTAATCGAAACACATTCAGGCAAAATATGCAGGGGCATTCTAAATGGAAGATCTCTTTTATAGCAACAAACGGTAAGGAATGCCTTGCTGAATTGAAAGGGATGCCACTTGACATGCAGCCTCATATCATTTTTATGGATATCGAAATGCCTTTACTGAACGGTATTGAAACAATCAGTATAGCAAAATCTATTTATCCGGATATTCATTTCATTGTTCTTACTGTTTTTGATGACGATGAAAAAATTTTTGAAGCAATAAAGGCCGGCGCATCCGGATATTTGTTGAAACATGAAAATCAATCGGGCATTGAAAACGCGATCGCAATGGTACTTGAACATAAAGGAGCGCCTATGAGCCCTGCTATTGCAAGAAAAATTTTGCTGCTTTTAAGCAAATCTCCGGTAATAGGTGAAAAAGCCCAACAGGTTCCTTTGCCTGAGATTATTACAGAGAGAGAAAAAGAAATACTTGAGCATACTGTTAATGGAAAAGATGCCAAGCAGATTGCAACGATATTAAACATAAGCGTTTTAACCGTTCGAAAACACATCGCCAATATTTACGAAAAATTGCATGTTCAATCAAAAGCTCAAATCATGCAAGTCGCCCGCAAAAATAATTGGTATAAATTCTGACATGTTACAAAACTATCGTTGCTATTGAATGCGGCAATGCAGTCACATCAGCAGCTTTTCCTGCAATCCAAAGTTTATATGGGATTTTTTTGTCTGATTGGTTCATTACCACAACTGCTAATTTTCCATCTTCATTTATAAAGGCAGTTGTGAGAAATGGGCTTCTGCTGGATGCACTGATTACTCTTTTTGATCCGGGCTTTATGAATTTTGAAAAATGCCCGATATAATAAAACGCATTCGTATAAATTAACTTACCGCTCTTTGTATCTGCATGCACGGGTGCAAAGCAAAAATTCTGAACATGGTTTGGCCCACCGGTTTCATCAAGCAAAATATTCCAGTCTGTCCAGCCGACAGTTCCGTTATTAAAATCATTGATCATCGTGCGACCATATCTTTCACCCAATGACCAATTATAAATACTATCCATTTTAAATGGCCCATTACAACCTTCGCTGAAAACTAAATTCTTATCAGGAAATGATTCATGTACGCGTTTCAGGTTTTCAAACATCTGGGTGCCACCGCTCCAGTCTTCATACCAATGAAAAGCCACACCCCATGCATATTTTGCAGCATCAGGATCACTTAAAATGGTGCTTGCCTGCTGATAGATCAAATCTTTATTATGATCCCACACCATGATTTTTTTGTCTCCTAATCCTTCTTTTTCTAAAGTTGGGCCAAGATATTTTTTTAAGAACTCTCTTTCATCTTCAGCGCTATAAATACAAGACTCCCATTTCTGGGTTGCCATTGGCTCATTTTGAATAGTCGTTCCCCAAATCGGTATTCCTTCTGCATCATAAGCTTTCATGAACTTCACATAATAGTTTGCCCATGTTTGATAATATTCCGGTTTCAGTTTCCCTCCATGAAGAATATCATTGTTTGTTTTCATCCATGCCGGCGGGCTCCATGGGCTGCAAAACAAAGTGAGCTTTCCACCTGCTGCTGCAATTACATCTTTAATAAATGGAATACGGAATTTTTTATCATGATCGATTGAAAAAGATTTCAGGCTACTGTCATTATCTGCAACGTAAGTGTATGTATCGCTTGAGAAATCGCAGCTATGGATATTTGTTCTTCCCAAAGTGTACCCAATTCCTTTTTGCGAATCATAATATGCAGCTAAAAGTTCTTGTTGCTTTTCTTTAGGCAATTTTGCAAAAGTTTCCGCTGATGCATCTGTCAATGCGCCGCCGATTCCCAACAATGTTTGAAAAGATTTTGTAGGATCTACAAAAACACAAACATCTGTTTCTAAAGGCTGAGGCAAATCTTTAAAAGACAAAGTATCGGTGATGGATAACCGAAGATTGGTGCTGTCTGCTGTTGTGTAAACAATGGGTTTTTTCTCTTTCACTGAAAAACTATTTTTCGAACCAGCGGATGTTGTCGAATCCGCCTTATCTGTTGGCTGATTGCAGGCAAAAAAAGAAAGAAATACAATAGCAGAAAATAATTTTCTCATTTGGCAAGTTTGAAATATAAATTTAATGAAGAACGGACATTATAAAAATTTATCCATTACCAACATAACAGAAACATGCAAAACAAAAACTCCTATTTGTACTTAAGTTTAAAATAAAAGCCTGAAATTTTCTTTCAGGCTTTTATTTTATTTTCCTATTAATATCCCTTGTTCTGTGTCAGGAGCAGGTTATTATCTAATTGCACCTGAGGAACAGGATATACGAGCTGGTAATCCTGCACATTATAATTCAAATTATTGCCACTGCCATCTTTCAGTGCATTCATCACAGTGATCGCTCTTCCTGTTCTAACCAAATCAAACCATCTGTGGCCTTCAAAAGCAAGTTCTAGCCGTCTTTCTTTTTCAATAGCTAATGCCATATCACTCTGGTTTGCTGCAGGAGTCGCAGATAAACCCACGCGGGTGCGCACCTGATTTACCAAGGCTGCAGCACTTGGCAAATTACCACTGTTGTTATATGCTTCTGCTCTCAAAAGCAATATGTCCGACAGGCGAATAGCATAAAAATCATTTGTGCCATTATTCGGATCCGTGTATTTAGAAAGTATCGGATAATTATTGACATCTTTCCAATATGGATCAGCCCATCCATAATTAACAAATGTGATTGAAGCATGCAAGCGCACTGAATCGCCTTCGGCTCTAAATACATTGACAAGATCATTTGTAGGCGTTTCAAATTTTTTCCATCCATCTCCGATGAACTGAGAAGGTATCCAGTTGCCAATCACATTCCAACCAACATAATTAAATTCCCAAATTGCTTCACTATTATTCTTTGCTGAATTATCCCACAAAGAATTAAAATTAGCAACAAGAGAATAGTTTGGTATTACCTGATCGCAATAATAAGCAACAGAATCCCAGTTTGGTGTTGGCATAGAAGCGTACACCTTCGCGAGAATCGCATTTGCAGCTCCTTTTGTGACAATCATTTTTGTTGATGGCGCATTATCATCCTGCACGTTTGCTCTTGCAAACCAAAGATCACTAAGGATTGCATCATAAATTGTATCCACACCTGAGCGAGGGATCAACGTTGATTTAATAAGGTTTTCTGAATTCGTCTGGTCAACAGGTTTTAGCATTAAAGGAATGGCACCAAAAAGACGAACAAGATCAAAATAAGTAAATGCCCGCATAAAACGTGCTTCACCTAATATTTGGTTTTTGCGTGTTTGTGTCAATGCGGGATCCGTGCTTGCTGCTACCTGAGCTATAGTTATGTTAGCAGTTGCTATGATACCATAAGCATCAGACCAGTCACGCGAAATGTTTCCGTTCAATGCATTATACTTAAATAAATCGATCGCGATATTATCGGGGTTATCTCCTCCTGCGTAACAGTTATCAGACCATACATCGCCATTGGTTATCCGGTCAAGCACATTAAATTCCAAACCATAACTATATCCTATTTCAGCAGTATAAACTCCCAGCAATGAATTTTCTGCATCATCAGCAGTAAATGAAGTCGAATCTGTTTTTGTTACTATTTGTGTTACCGGTTGCTTGTCCAAAAGTTTAGAGCAACCAGGTATCATCAGCACCAATGCTGAGAACAAAATGGTACTTAAAAATATTTTATTTTTCATTTTCAAAAATTTAGTCATTTAAAAACATCTTATCACAATTATTTCAAACTAACATTCAATCCAAAAAGGAACATTTTAGATTGAGGATAAGCTCCGTTATCTAATCCTAAAGAAATATTTCTGTTATCAGTGTCAGGAGTGCCATCAGCCTTAACAGAATTACCATAAGAAGTTACTTCCGGATCAAAGCCTTTATATTTTGTGATAGTGATCAGGTTATTACCCGAAACATAAATAGTAGCAGCACTCAAGCCAATTTTCGATAAAAGTTTTGGGCTGATCCTGTATGATAACGTAATCGTTTTAAAACGCAGGTATGAACCGCTTTCCAAAAAGCGTGTTGATATCAGTGAATTATTAGTAGAAGCATCTGTGCTTACGCCGGGAATGTTTGTTATATCCCCGGGCTTCTCCCATCTTGCAAGCACAGCAGAACTTTGGTTAGCAGAGTTTACCATTGCTTCAGCTTCCAATCTTCCTGCATTAAATATTTTATTTCCATAAGACCCCTGAACGAATACAGTGAGATCGAAATTTTTGTAAGACAAATTATTCGTCAGTCCATAAACAAATTTTGGCTGCGCATTTCCAATCAGCACACGATCAGTAGGCGATGGGTTATCTGTTGTTCCTTTAGCTTTTGTCAGATATAATTGATGCCCGGTTTGCGGATCAACGCCCTGAGCGACATAACCAAAAAACTCGCCAAGACCATAGCCTTGCACCAAAGCGATAGAGTTTCCTCTTGCATACACGTTTCCATAAGCGTTCAGAAAACTGATACCTTCACCTATTGAAACAACTTTGTTTTTATTAAAAGAAATGCTGAGGTCAGTATTCCATCTCAAATCACCTTTCACAATATTCTTGCTGGAAATAAGAAACTCCTCTCCGATATTTTGCATAGTAGCACCATTCACAGGCGCAGTGCTAAACCCTGCCTGAGATGGCAACGGATAGTTTACCAATACATTTTTTGTCTTCTTTATATAAAAGTCGCCTGAAAAAGATAACCTGTTATTTAAGAAAGTAGCATCAACACCAACGTTTGTTTGTGTGCTCGTTTCCCATGTCAAACTTTGTGGAGCGATAGTAGATGGCGTTACGGCGCCGGTAATAGGATCAATGGTTGAAAGTGGCAAATAGCTATAGCTTCCAATGCCTTCCTGATTGCCATTTCTTCCCCAGCCAGCTCTCAGCTTCAAATCATTGATCACATCAACATGCTGCATGAAATCTTCACGGGAAATTCTCCATCCTGCAGAAAAAGATGGGAACACTGCATTTCTATTTCCTGGGGCAAACTTGGATGAATTATCCGATCTTAAATTCGCCTGAAATAAATATTTGCTGTCAAAGTCATAGGTTATTCTTCCCAAATAAGAAATCAAAGCCCAATCATCTATGGCTGTTGTACCAGGTTGCTTGATCGAATCTCTCAAATAGCTTTGATCCCATGGCAAAAGCCTGTATTCGGGTTTTAAGAATGAGCCGGAAATAGTAACACCTTCTGTGTGCGAATCCTGCGCTGTCCAACCTACCAAAGCAGAAATATGGCTCTTGCCTAATGTTGTATTATAATTTAAAGTTTGTTCACTCAGCCATGTCAGGTTGTTCACTTTTGTTTGCGATTGCTGGCCTTGTGTTTGTCTTCCGTAGATAGTCAAAAAAGGATCCAGAAAGTTTGTGCTTTTATTATTGCTGTAATCAATTCCAAAACGAGATTGGAAGACTAATCCTTTTAACAGTTTTACATCTGCACCAATATTAGTCAACAATCGGTCATTCAGATTTTTTGAATAAGAGCCAAGAATTGCTCCATAAGGATTTTCCCAACCTGTTAATGCGTTGAAACCAATAGTTCCATCAGCGTTAAATTTCGGCACCGTCGGTGGGGTTTCTAATGCTGCCAGTACTACACCTCCTTTTGCTACGCTCGCATTATCTGTCACATCATTGTTATGCGTACGTGAAACAACAGCACTTGTAGATATCGTTAACCACTCTGTTGCTTTGGTGCTAATGTTTGCTCTTCCAGTCAACCTATCAAAAGTTGCAGGTTTTATCATTCCCACCTGATCCATATAGTTCAACGAAATATAATGTTGTGTTTTTTCAGTTCCTCCTGAGATGGATAACTGATAGTTTTTTTGATTGCCTGTGCGGAATATTTCTTTAGGCCAGTTTATATCATTTGCCTGAACCATTGAATCAGTCACAACTGTTGATTGTTTTTGCTCATTGGCATAAGCCTGATATTGTTTTGCATTTAAAACAGATAATACTTTCGTTGGCGAAGTTGTTCCGTAGTAAGTGCTGAATTCGATTTTTGATTTACCTGCCACTCCTTTTTTTGTTACAATCACAACAACACCATTTGCAGCTCGTGTTCCATAAATAGATGCTGATGCAGCATCTTTTAACACTGAGATAGATTCAATATCGTTTGGACTGAAAGCGGAGATATCTGTCATCGGAATGCCATCAACAATATATAATGGATCATTACCTGCACTTATTGAAGAAGATCCTCTAACCCTGATGGTTAAACCTGCCCCTGGTTTTCCTGAGTTGGAAGTCACTTCAACGCCGGCAGCTTTTCCTT
Organism: Puia sp.; assembly: GCA_035295505.1. Lineage (GTDB taxonomy): Bacteria > Bacteroidota > Bacteroidia > Chitinophagales > Chitinophagaceae > Puia. The sequence continues at coordinate 12,054 of DATGIX010000196.1, forward strand.
GTAGTGCTTCTCCAGCATCTATGATCGGGCGATTTGCAATGTCAGCAGAAGTAACAACAGAAACCGCTCCCGTTAAATCTTTTTTTCGTTGTGCACCATAACCTACAACCACAACCTGATCCAATGCTTTTTCAGCAGGAACCAATTGTACGTTGACAACATTCTGCCCTTTCACATTTATTTCTTTATCTGCATATCCGATGTAGGAAAATCTTAAAACGGCATTTTCATTGGCAGTTATGGAGTATTGGCCATCGTTGCCGGTAGCAGTTCCTGTGCTCGTACCTTTTGCCTGCACAGATACTCCAGACAACGGCTCTCCATTTGCGCCGGTAACTTTTCCGGTTATTCGTATATCCTGCTTGTCGGCAGTAGCAGATATTATTACAATCAGATTATTTTCTAAAATTTTGTAGGTAAGATCTGTATTGGCAAAAAGAGTTGTCAGCACAATTTTAATGGGTGCCTGTTTAAAATCGATATCAACCTTTTTCTTGAGCGAAGGCAGGTCATAGTTGTAAAGAAACCTGAATTCTCCGGAGCTTTTCTTTTCAATTTTGTTAAGCACTTTGGCAATTTCTGTCTGTTGCATGTTCAATGTAACAGAACTTTGTGCATTAACCCTGGCTTGTACTTCCAGCACACTCAGAAGCACTAGCAAAAAAGAGCATTTCATAATAACAAGCAATTTAAAAAGCAGTCGACGTGAACCCTTTCCTAACGAGGGTTGAAGTTTTTTCATACTTTTACTTTTAAGAATTAATAAATGCGAAAGCCTGTGCCTCTCGTAAAAAACCGGCTACAAGTTTTCGTTATTCTAACAGGGTTCTGCTGTAACAGAATCCTGTTTTTTTATCTGGCTTATCCAGTATTGAATTCAATTTTTATACAGTTCAATTTCATTGGCATTAATAATTTTATACTTGAAATTTGCAGTCAGCTTCAGGGCATCAAATGCTTCCTGAACAGTTTCACTTGAGAATACTCCTTTGAACCGATAGTGATATAGCTCATTGCTTTTAAAAATTATTTTTACGTTGTACCAACGTTCCATTTTTTCAGCGAGCTCGCTGAATGTATCTCCATCAAAAATTAATTTATTGTACATCCAGGAAGTTTCTATCTTATTGCTGTCAGGAACATTTTTGGCTATTGGAGTAATGGAGATATCTGAAGTGGCGTTTGCCTGCAAGCTGTCCTTTTTTTCAGAAATGACTGCAGGTCGTGTAGTAACAGAAAGTTTATTGAAGATTAGTTTTTCATTAGGCCGCAATATCACTTTCGGACCGGTGGGGTTATCTTTTTTTGATACTTCTATTATGCCTCTCAACAATGTAGTTTCTATTGTTTCATCCTGTTGATATGATTTTACATTGAAGGCGGTGCCAACAACTTTTATATTGATAGAAGAAGCATGAACAATAAAAGGATGCTTCGTGTCTTTCACCACATCAAAAAAAGCTTCACCATCAAGTTCAACTTCTCTGAATTTAGAATCAAAATCGTTTTTATAATTCAATTTGCTGCCTGAATTAAGCCATACCTGAGTTCCATCAGGCAACACCAGTTTTGTTCTTGCTCCTAACTTGGCAATCACTTCGCTTGATTTGGCAGTTGTATTTTTTATCTGCTCAGCTGGCCAAAGCAAGTGATAACTCAACCAGCTTGCTATAATTATACACGCAGCAACTGCGGCATACTTTGCTAATTTTCTGAAGATGATAATTGAAGACTTTTTGGACTTGATAGGGGAAATATCTTATTCATCATTTTGTTCAATTATCCTACGGAATCTTTCTTCATCAAAAATATCTGCATTTTTCCCCGTTATATTTTCGTGAGCACGGGTATCAAAATATAAATGCAGTATCTCAAAAAAGTATTGCTTATCGGGATGTCGTTGTAATAATGCATGCAACTCTTCGGTTTCGGCAGTTGAGATTTCTGCAGATAGCTGGCGGGCAATCAAAAACCATAAGCGGTTATCTTGCATATAAAAGCAATGAGTTACATTGCTAAGACAAGCAAATTCAAATTATCTACTAAAGCGAAATGAGATTTTTTTAGCCTTTTTTTCTGCTGTTATTTCAGGCTTGGCTTACGGACACGGCGGAATTCAAACTCGAGCGCGATGGATATCCTTTTTACGGCAATCGCCATTTGCACATCAATAGTATTAACAGAAATATTCAGGATGTCGGACACTTCTTTATACTTCAGCCCGTCTTCCCGGATCAATTTGAAAATCATTTTACATCGAGGAGGCAACAGATCCACAGCTTGCTGAATTTTATTGAACATTTCAGATGTGATCATAATCTGTTCTGGCGTAATAACAGATTTATCAAGTTCTATGTTAATGTGATCAAATGGCTCCGTGATATTTTCCTGTGCTTTTTTTGATAAATAATTAAGTGAAGTATTTTTTGTCGCAGTATATAGATAAACCCTCAAGTTTTGAATAGAAGTTGCTGTTTGTCTGTTCTGCCATATTTTAATATATACATCTTCTACAATTTCTTCTGCGGATTCACGGGTTTTAACTATCGCAAAAGCGAACTGATATAATTTTTTGTAGAAATGAGTATAAATCAATTTGAATGCGGCTTCATCGCCGATTGCCACTTTTCTGAGAAGTTCTGATAATAACTGGCCTGAGAATATGTCGTTATTTTCCATCTGCACCCGCAATCTTTTCTTAATAGAATATGTTCTTTCGCAAAATTATTTGCTCTTTTAAATGTAGTATCCTGAGGTGCAGACAATTCTGTTTAAAAAAATGCTGCAATGCGATACTAACAACTGTTAGCAGGCAAATAAAATGTAACTTTGGATGTCAAAATTAATGCATGTATAATCAGAATCTGGAAAAAATATTTCTTGATAAAGTACAGGAGGAAATAAAAATCGAGCCGAAAGACTGGATGCCCGATCAGTACCGCAAAACTTTGATCAGGCAAATTTCGCAACATGCGCACAGTGAAATTGTCGGCATGCTTCCTGAAGCAAACTGGATCACACGTGCACCAACATTAAGAAGAAAAGCAACACTCATCGCAAAAGTGCAGGACGAAGCAGGTCATGGCTTGTATTTATATTCTGCTGCAGAAACATTAAATATTTCAAGAGATGAAATGCTGGAACAATTGCATGCCGGCAAAGCAAAATACTCTTCCATCTTTAATTATCCGACATTGACATGGGCAGACATGGGCGCAATTGGCTGGCTGGTTGATGGCGCTGCGATTATGAACCAGGTTCCACTATGTCGTTGCAGTTATGGTCCTTATGCAAGAGCAATGATAAGAATTTGCAAAGAAGAAAGTTTTCATCAGCGGCAAGGTTTTGAAATATTATTAACACTCAGCAAAGGAACAGAAGCACAAAAACAAATGGCGCAGGATGCCATCAACAGGTGGTGGTGGCCAAGCATTATGATGTTCGGGCCGAATGATGATGCATCTCCGCACAGCAAACAAAGTATGGAATGGAAAATAAAAAGATTCAGCAATGATGAGCTTCGCCAGAAATTTATTGATGTATGCGCAGAGCAGGTGAAAATATTAGACCTCTCTTTACCTGATGAAAAGTTAAAATGGAATGAAGAAAAAAAGCATTACGATTTTGGCGAGATCAATTGGGATGAATTCTGGAATGTGGTGAATGGCAATGGGCCTTGCAATAAAGAACGATTAGCAGCGAGAGTGAAAGCACATGAAGCTGGATCGTGGGTGAGAGATGCAGCAGCAGCTTATTCAGAAAAAAGAAAATCCAGAGAACAAAAAGCAGTCGCATAAAATTATTATCATGTCAAATCACGATTGGCCATTATGGGAAATTTTCATCCGCAGTAAAAACGGGTTGGATCACAAACACGCAGGAAGCCTGCATGCCGCCGATGCGCAAATGGCAATAGAAAATGCACGTGATGTTTATACACGCAGAATGGAAGGTGTCAGCATTTGGGCCGTAGAATCAAAATATATCCATGCATCAAATCCTGATGAAGCATCATCATTATATGATCCTGCTAATGACAAAGCATATCGACATCCGACTTTTTATGACCTCCCTGATGAACTAAAAAATATGTAGTACTCAATTGCTGAAGATAAATAATTATGAATGCGCTCATTGATTATACTTTACATCTCGCAGATAATACCCTTATTCTTGGCCACAGAAATAGCGAGTGGACCGGGCATGGGCCGATATTGGAACAGGATATTGCTATCTCAAATATTGCATTGGACCTGATCGGGCAGGCAAGAAATTTTTATCAGTATGCTGCAACACTGATTAACCAATCGACTACTCAACCAATCAACACAACAACAGAAGACACACTCGCCTATCTCCGAAATACCACTTATTTCAAAAACTGTTTATTGGTTGAACAAACAAATGGTGATTGGGCAAAAACAATTCTTCGGCAGTTTTTTTTCAGTGCTTATCAATTTTATTTATACCAGCATTTGCAAAACAGCAAAGATGAAACGCTTGCTGCTATTGCTGAAAAATCATTGAAAGAAGTAACCTATCATTTACGATGGAGCAGCGAATGGGTGATACGCTTAGGCGATGGAACTAAAGAAAGTAATTTGAGAATAAAAAAAGCTGTTGATGATTTGTGGATGTATACAGATGAGTTATTTGAAGCTGCGAGCTACGAGCTATCAGCCATGTGCGAAGGAATAGCTGTCGATCTTTCATTAATAAAAAATGACTGGCAGAAAAAGGTGAAAGAAATTTTTGAAGAAGCAACGCTCGCATATCCACAGGAAGAAAAACATGAAGTTGCATTTCATGGTAAGGAAGGAAAACATAGTGAACAACTTGTAAATATTTTAGCGGAAATGCAATTTCTTCAACGAACTTATCCTGATAGCAATTGGTGACTTCTGATTGAATTGATTAGAATGATTAAGAATGAAAAGATATTGTTACTAAAAAAAACCTGGACATTGCTGGAAACTGTAAATGATCCTGAAGTTCCCGTACTTTCAATTATTGATCTGGGAATTGTGCGGGATGTAAAAATAAATGAAGATGAAATTGAAGTAGTCATCACACCAACATATAGCGGCTGTCCCGCAATGGATATGATCAGCATGAATATTAAAATAGCATTATTGGAACACGGCTATCAAAAAATAAAAATCACATCTGTGCTTTCACCTGCATGGACAACTGATTGGATGAGCGAGAACGGAAAGCAAAAATTAAAAGCATTTGGCATTGCACCTCCGACGGTAAAACAACAAGTTTGCCACACAGAATTATTTCACGATGGAGAAGCTATTCAATGCCCGCACTGCAATTCATACAATACAAAACTGATCAGTCAATTTGGTTCAACAGCATGCAAGGCATTATATGTGTGTGAAAATTGCAAAGAACCTTTCGATTATTTCAAATGTCATTAAACTCCTAGCCCTGAAGGGGAATATTTAACTTTGTAAAAATTTCACTTCTCTATGTCATCTGTTCTTCTCGAAACAAAAAATCAAGTTGCGGTTATAACGCTGAATCGTCCTGAAAAATTTAATGCATTCAATCGCGAAATGATTTTGTTGTTGCAAAAAACATTGGACGAATGTGCATCAGACAAAAATATCCGTTGTATTTATATAACCGGAAATGGAAAAGCATTTTCTGCCGGGCAAGACCTAAGTGAAGTTGCGCACGAAGATGCAAGTGTTTTTACAGAAATGCTATCTGAATATTATAATCCGCTTATCGCAAGGATCAGGAATATCAAGAAGCCCATATTATGTGCTGTCAATGGCGTAGCTGCGGGCGCCGGAGCAAATATTGCATTGTGTTGTGATGTTGTTGTTGCAGCTTCTTGTTCTTCATTCATACAAGCATTTTCAAAAATTGGCTTAATCCCGGATAGTGGTGGCACATTTTTTCTGCCAAGATTAATTGGCTTTCAAAAAGCATCAGCTATCATGATGTTGGGCGATAAAATTTCTGCAATTGAAGCAGAAAGAATGGGAATGATTTATAAGGTATTTTCTGATGAAAGTTTTGCAGAAGAATCTATGAAGATTGCCATCACGCTTTCGGAAATGCCCACAAAAGGTTTAGCATATACAAAACAAGTGCTCAATCAATCTGCTAAAAATTCTTTGGAAGAACAATTACAGGCAGAAGATAAATTGCAATTCGCGGCAGCACAAACCAAAGATTATGCAGAAGGCGTAAAAGCATTTTTAGAAAAAAGAAATCCGGATTTTATTGGAGAATAATCGTTGAATAAAATTACATCAAGCATTTAATATGGTTTCACCTGATAACCTTGCTAAAAAGGCTGTTGACAAAATGCTCACAACTGATTATTTCAGTCAGTGGATGGGCATTGAAATTATTGAGGTCAAACAATATTATAGCAAAATAAAAATGCAGCTCCGTAAGGAAATGCTGAATGGTTTTGGCATTGCACATGGTGGGGTCACATTTGCACTTGCTGACAGTGCGTTTGCTTTTGCATGCAACAGCGATGGAAAAATAACTGTTGCTTTGGATGTTTCAATTTCATTTCCAAAAGCAGGCAAAGAAGGAGATACATTAATAGCTGAAGCAAAACAAATCAATAAAACAAACAAAACCGGTTTGTATCTTATAGAAGTAAAAAATCAAAATGATGAGTTGGTCGCATTATTTAAAGGGACTTGTTATCAAACTGAAAAATCCTTATTCTAATAAAAGCCGCAGATTCACTGATTAATTTGATTAATCTGCGAATCTGCGGCTACAAATATTCTTCAGGTTATCTTTGCGCATCAATTCTGAAAAGTGGAGAAATCAAATTTCGTTGACCAGATAAGAATTTTTTGCAGGAGCGGGCATGGCGGCGCGGGAAGCAAACATTTCATGCGTACGAAGTATAATGCTTTGGCTGGTCCTGACGGCGGCGATGGTGGCCGCGGTGGCCACATTATTTTGCGTGGCAATAAAAATCTTTGGACCTTATTGCATCTTCGTTATTATAAAAATGTGCATGCAGAAAATGGCGAGAGCGGCAGCGGAAGCAATTGCACCGGGCGATTCGGGAAGGATATTATTATTGAAGTGCCCCTTGGGACGATTGCCCGTGATGAAGAAACAAATATGAAGGAAGCAGAGATTTTAGAAGATGGCCAGGAAATCATCTGGATTAAAGGAGGCCGTGGCGGATTAGGCAATGCACGTTTTGCAACGCCAACAAATCAGGCGCCGGAACATGCACAGCCCGGTGAACCAGGATCAGAAGGATGGAAAGTTTTGGAATTGAAAGTGCTTGCCGATGTAGGGTTAGTGGGATTTCCCAACGCAGGCAAATCAACTCTGCTTTCTGTTATTACTGCAGCAACTCCCAAAATTGCGGATTATGCTTTCACCACTTTAACGCCACAACTTGGCATGGTTGAATATCGTGATGGGAGAAGTTTTTGCGTGGCTGATTTGCCCGGTATTATCGAAGGCGCTGCAGAAGGAAAAGGATTGGGGCATCGCTTTCTTCGCCACATTGAAAGAAACCCTGTATTACTTTTTTTAATTCCCGCAGATAGCAACGACCACAAAAAAGAGTTTGATATTTTAGTGAATGAACTTGAAAAATATAATCCTGAATTATTGCACAAGCAATTCATCATCGCCATCAGCAAAAGTGATATGCTCGATGACGAGCTAAAAGAAGCGATTGCTAAAGAGTTGCCGCAAAATATTCCCCACATATTTGTTTCATCTGTCACACAACAAGGGATTACATCATTAAAGGATCTGCTATGGGCAACGCTTAATGAAAGCAATCCGTAGTTATCACATATTTGCCTTCTATAAAGTTTTTGTTCGCCAAGGTTGAATTTTATTTTTATTCTATTAGGTTTGTTCTCTTTAAATATTTTATTTCATGAAAAAGATTTTCATAGCGATTGCATTTTTAGTTTTTGGTCTTAAAAGTTTTGCTGATGAAGGCATGTGGCTGCCGATGTTGTTAGGCGAACAGGTATATGCTGACATGGTAAAAAAAGGATTAAAGCTAACTAAAGAACAATTATACAGCATCAACAAAACTTCTATCAAGGATGCAGTGATCATTTTCAACGGTGGCTGCACCGGGGAAATAGTGAGCAATGAAGGTTTAATTTTCACTAATCACCATTGCGGGTATGAAGCAATTACTGCCGCAAGTTCAATTGAACATAATTATTTGCATGATGGATTTTATGCAAAAAGCAAACAGGAAGAAATTCCAGCTCAGGGATTATATGCAGATTTTTTGATTAAGATTGAAGATGTGACCAAGGAGGTGGAAGATTCTGTAAAAGGATTAACTGATATGGACAGAAGCACAAAGCTTCGGTCGGTTATTAATTCTATCAATAACCGATATTCCGATGAGTCAAAAAGCATTCGCGGAAGCGTGAGCTCGCTATTCAAAGGAAATCAGTTTGTGGTTTTTGTTTATCAGCGCTATAATGATATCAGATTAGTTGGCGCACCTCCGGAAAGCGTTGGAAAATTTGGGGGTGACACAGATAACTGGGAATGGCCTCGCCACACGGGTGATTTTTCCATCTTCCGTGTGTATATGAGCAAAGATGGAAAGCCTTCAAACTATTCGCCTGATGATGTTCCATTAAAACCAAAATATTTTTTGCCTGTTTCTATCAAAGGTTTGAAGGATGGTGATTTTTCGATGATTTATGGTTATCCGGGAAGTACGAATCGTTATGAAAGTTCTTACGGAGTGAAGCAAAAAATTGATATCGATAATCCTTCGCTGGTGAGTCTTCGTGATGTGAGATTGAAATATATGTTTGCTGAGATGAAAAAAGATCCTTCAGTAAAATTGAAGCTCGCATCTGATTATGCAAGCATCGCCAATTATTGGAAATTTTTTGATGGCGAATCGAAACAGCTGATCAAATATCATATCTACGATCAGAAAAAAGCAGTAGAAGAAAAATTTCAGCAATGGGCAAAAGGTAAACCGGAGTTTGAAAATATTTTCAGTGACTGGGCAAAAGCTTACGATATATGGAGGCCATATTCAAAACATCGTGTGTATTTGAATGAAGGAATTTTCGGTTCTCCGCTGATTGATTTTGCTTCGGCTTTGCAACAAGTTGAGATAGCTTTGGTGAGACAAGGTGGCGGCGACATCAAAAAATTGATGGAAGAATTAAATGCAGAAAGAAAAAAATTTCTTGAAAACGAGAATAAAATTTCTGATGAAGAAATTGTGGCGGCAACTACCATGATGTTCTATACAGACATCGATAAAAATCAGCACCCGATTGGTTTTTTTGAAAGCATTAAAGGAAGCTTTGGCGACTTGAGAGATGAGAACACTTATAAAAAATATGCTGCTGCAGTATTCAAAGGCACCATGATTTTTGATGATGCAAAATGGAATGCTTTTAATGCAAACCCTGACGCAACGACACTGCAGAACGACCCTGCATATTCGCACATGAATGCTTTTTTAAAAAACTGGCAGAGCAAATATTATTCGTTTTACAGGCAGTTCACTGTTAAGAACAATGACTTCGCAAGATTATATCTGAAAGGCATTATGCAAATGGATCCGAAAAAAGTCCGTTACCCTGATGCCACTTTCACCATGCGCGTTTCTTATGGCAATGTGAAATCATACAACCCGCGTGACGCTGTGCATTATGATTATGTATGCACCATGAAAGGCGTGCTTGAAAAATATGTTCCGGGAGATTATGAATTTGACTTGCCTGCAAAACTGATTGAGCTTGCCAACAAAAAAGATTTCGGGCAATACATCGACAAACAAAGAAATGATCTGGTAGTAACATTTATTACTACGAATGACATCACCGGCGGCAATTCCGGTTCGCCGGTTCTGAATGCAACTGGAGAATTGATCGGGCTTGCATTTGACGGGAATTCAGAAGCACTGAGCCATCAGATTGCATTTGATGCAGTGTATAACCGCACCATTTGTGTTGACATCCGCTACGTGCTTTGGTGCATTGACAAATTGGGAGGCGCATCAAATATTATCAATGAACTGAAATTGGTGAAACCGGTTGCAAAATGATTTTAGGAAAATCAGTTCAACAAAAAAAGCCTTGCAAAAAGATGCAAGGCTTTTTTATTATTAGAGCTAAAATTCAATTTGTAGTCTTAGTACTGCCTGTATTAAGGGCTTTTGAAAGCGTAACAAAATCAACAGATCTCAATTGTTCTTTTGTGTAACCTTTTAAAATGCTGTTGCCTGCCAGAATTGTTCCGGGAACAATTACATAGCGATATAGCGCCCCAATTTGTGTGAAATCGACATTGGAGAACAAGTCAATCTCTCCAGGCAATAAATTTTGTGTGATATATGCCCCCTGAAAAAAAGTAAAAGCATCGGAAACATTTATTACTGCAGTATCTGTACCATTTGTGCCTGCTCCAGGTACTCCTATATAAGAAAGGATAACAGCAGTGCTCAGCGTTGACTGCGTCAATGCAGGTGCGCTGATTGTTTGTTCATAAGCAGAATCTGTAGAATTAAAAGGAGCATTCAGTACTATCCACGAGGAGTAAATCACACTATCTGGCCCAGCCGGCCCTCTTGCGCCTGCAGGCCCGGTATCTCCTTTCTTACAGCTAACAATAGAAACAAAAGCCATCCCAATAATCGCAACAGCAACTAATTTTAATTTTTTCATGATTTCTGAATTTAGTTTTGAATCAGGTAATATAAATACTATACGTGTCCTTCGGCGTTAGGGTTTATTCAAATGGCAAGAAATTTTAAAATAACATAGGTCTTCTACAAATATAAAGAGCAATCGGAGATGAACATGAAATAAGTTTCCGGTTTTAAGTGGCGAGTTTCCAGTTCTGATTAAACATTTTTCATCATAAACTCTATACATGATTTCAAATTAAGGACTTTAGACTGGAAACTTAAAACTCGAAACTATACAACGCTTTTCCCAAACGGCATGAATGAAAGCTCCATCAGTTTCAAATGCTGGCGTGCGAACGGAATTCCAATGATGGTGATGAATAATATGGCAGCAAAAACAAGGTGCACAATGGCTGTGTAAAGCCCTCCGAAAATCAGCCAGATAATATTGCAAAAAATGGAAACACAACCCATGCTGCTTCCCGATGAAACTACTTTCTTCCCAAATGGCCACAGCATCAGGCCGGCAATTTTAAAACACTGCATTCCCCAGGGAATTCCAACAATGGTAACGCATAATGCGAAGCCACCAAATATCAGCCAGATGATATTGCCGATAAAATTCATGATATAAAATTAAAACTTTCACGCATCGAAACAGCGAATGCAGCGAACGCAACGTGAATTCTTCTAAAAATAAAAAGAGAGCCTCATTTCGAAACTCTCTTAAAATACAGTAATTAGAAAATTAGCTTAGTATCTGTTGCTTCTGCTGAAGTTGCCACTGCTTCTTTTCTGAAATCCGCCGCCACCGCCGCGGTTTCCACCACCGCCGTTGCTGCGCTCTTCTCTTGGCTTGGCAACTGACACGCCGATGTTTCTGCCATCAACTGATGCGCCATCCAATTCCTGGATTGCTTTTTGAGCAGCCGCATCATCCGGCATTTCAACAAATGCAAACCCACGTGATTTCTGTGTGAATTTGTCTAAAATTACTTTAGCAGATGTTACTTCTCCGTACTCTGCAAAATACTCTTGTAAGTCTTCGTCTCTGACGTTGAAACTTAAGTTCGAAACGTAAATGTTCATGTTAAAATTAACTGGTTAAAAAAAATATTAAAGCTGAATAAAAAAGCAGAATAGAGAAAACTAACGATTCGCGGACTATGTAGCGGATATTATTGTTCACTTACTAAATGCTGTCTAAACTCAACTGAAGCACAAAGATAATCCTTTTGCTGAAATTATCTAATATGGGTGACACACAATAGAAAAATAACAATTGCTTAATTATAAGGCGGCATTAGCATCTCAGGTTTCAATCAATCCGATTTCCTCATTTTGTTTATTTTATTCCTCAAACTTTCTTTAACGAATCATTATTATCAACTACCAATCTGACTAATTTCTGAGCTTGCTAAGCTTCTAATGTTAAACTATCCCGAAAATGATGATTGAATAAGCATCGTCAATATCCTTAAGGCATGGTTGTTGAATTTATGATAGCATATTTATTCACTCTAAATTTAATTGTATGAGAACAAGAACATATTGTTTTGAAACATCAGCAGAGGGAAAGACATTTCAGGTGCAGGCAACACCATTTACTATAGTAACCAAAGAAACGCGTTATCGCGTTAGTTGCAATGAAGGACCAGTGCATATTTTTGCCTGGGATGAAAACCTGAATCGCTTTAGCGCTATTAAAGAAGGAATAGATAGGCTATCTGAAAAATTAGTCTCAGCAATTTCAATGGAGCTACAATCCATCGAACATAAAAAAGCAGCGTAATTATTTTTGAATTGACAAAAAAGGCAGCTGAAAGTTTTGGCTGCTTTTTTATTATCTATAACATTCACGGTTAACCATTCTTTATTAACTTTACTGTGCTCAATTATTCAACATTCAAAATTATTTTTTATGTCGTTGCTGAATAACAATAACAAAAAGAAAAAAGGAAATTCAGGAAATGCCGTTAATAAACCGGGCATTCAACAAACAAAAGGAAAAACAAATACAAAAGCTGCTACAAGAAATACCAAGTTAACCGGTGGCTCACAGCGTGGTTCATAGCTCACACGTGCAATTAATTCCACATAAAAACCGCTGGCGAAAATTCGCCAGCGGTTTTTATTTTTTTGTTAGGCATCTGCCGGTTTAAAGAGTATATAAATTTCTATCAACCATTTAGCTGTCTGATGCCTCGATAAGTCACGGATTTTCTGCAGTCTTTGTCTCTGCGAGCTTAGCATCGTCAGGCGTTTTTTCCAAATCTCTGTCGAGCTTGTACAAAGCTTCGCCACTTGCATTTTTACCACCAGCAATTTTAATTTTATCAAGAAGATTTAATGCTAATGTTTCTTCTTCCGTTTGTTCTTTCACGAACCATTGCATGAAATGCCAGGTTGCCCAATCTTCTTCATCAAAACTCATCTTCACTAATTTATAAATCGCTTTTGTGTTGTCGATTTCCTGCTCAAAAACTTTCTCGAAACAATCCTGAACATTAGTCGGATTAGCCGGTGGCGCGGGTATCGCTTCAACTTTCACCTTTGCACCACGCTCTAAAATATATTCCAAAATTTTCATCATGTGGTTGCGCTCTTCCTGCGCGTGGCGAAAAAGAAAGTTTGCAATTCCTGCATATCCTTCGCCATCAGCCCATGCGCCATAAGAAAGATAAATCTGTGAAGCATGGGCTTCTTTAGTCATTTGGGAGTTCAAAGCAGTACGAAGTTTTGATGATAACCGGTCTGTATTCATGGTGATTGTTTTTTCTTATTTACTTAAAGGTAAAAATTGTGCCAGTAAAATATTTTTTATTAATGATGATAAAAATTCCTGGGAACTGTAACCTGATTTACAAACCCGCGTCTTAATTACAGAAGTGATTGAAACAGAAGAAAAGGAAACAAAGAAAATAAATTAATAACCTCAAAAATATTTGTTATGAAAAGCAAGTACATTGACACGCTCACTTTGATAGCAGCATTATCAGGTGGTGGAAAAAGGCGCAATAAAAAAGCAGCTTGATTAGGAGTTAAAAGCCATCAGACGGCTGTATAAGATTCATGAAAATTATTATCAATACAAAGCCGTCAGATGCCTTTCAGTTTTTTTCCAAAGCTCTGCAAATGCAGAGCTTTTTTTATGCCTTAGCTGGCAGTTCTTTCCAGATGAGAACAGCTTTGATATCGTTGTAAGAATAATCGTTGCCGAGTTTTTCTTTGAGGGAAGAAGAGCTGCTATCCGGATTTTCTTTCATAACTCTTAAAATATTTTCAATTTTATCTTTTGGAACAATGTCGTGCAACCGAACCTCTTCAGTGCTGATAAAAGAAATCAGATGGCCCTCAATAGTGCTTATCGTCAGCCCACGCATTTTTGCAATCTCAAATATTTTATTGCCTTCTTTGAACAGTTGCAAACTAATAAAACGTGTCTCTCCTTTTTTAGGCTTGACTGATTGTTGTTCCTGGATTTCCTGAATCGTCGGTTGCAATTTTTTCTGGCTCTCAATCAGGTTGAGCAATGCATTTGTGTCCATTCCTTTTGAAAGCGCATCAGCAAGTTCAACCGTGTGCTGAAGCTGTTTTATTTTTCTTTTGAAGATGATATCAAGCGCATGTAGTTCGCTCACATATTTTTTTGTGCGCTGTTTTATTTTCACTTCATTGATATGTTTGGAAATCGAGTCTGTTATTTCTTCCAAAGCTTTCACGAAATGATTAACAGCTGCGGACACACGTATTTTTAATTGCTGAAAATTATCATCAGCAGCACCGACTAATAATTTTTCCAATTGTCTGTTGAACTTGATAGAGATTTCCTTTTGCTCTTCCATCTTTTCCTGAATAGTGGTTGCCCATTTCATAGCTTCAGCTTGCCCGGGAAAAAGCCGATGCTCATAGCCTTCATTATGTTCATGAAAAGTTTCTATCAATTTGTCGAAATTGAAAGACTGCAATAATGAACGGCTGATGAAAACTTTTTGGTGCTGCTGTAATTCCTGTTGCAAAATATCTTCAGCCATTTCTTTTTTTGAGAACTGCAATACTCTTTCGTCAGTCGTGATGGCCTGCTGATGAATGCGGCTGAAAAGTATTAATCCTTCCATCGATGTTAGCCTGCTCAATGCAACATACACTTGTCCCGGAGCAAATGAATCACCCGCATCTATGATTGCTTTTTCAAATGTCAATCCCTGGCTTTTATGAATCGTGATTGCCCATGCTAGTCTTATCGGATATTGTTTGAAAGTGCCAAGCGTTTCTTCATCAATATGGTCACTGTCTTTATTATAATTGTAGCGGATATTTTTCCATGTCTCTTTTTCAATCTCCATGTCTTTTTCTTCATTCGGAAAGCGAACAAAAATTTTATCGCCTTCAATTTTAGAAATGCTCCCAATCTTTCCGTTATAATATCTCCTGAACTCGCCTTTGTCATTTTTGATGAACATGATCTGAGCGCCTTCTTTCAACTGCATAAACATTTCCGCCGGTAGTGCTTTCTCATTAAAATCTCCTGTCAATTCTCCTTTGAATTCAAATAATTTTCCTGAAAGCTTTCTCAGTTTATTTTGATTGATGTCATTTGCTTTATTATTATGAGTTGTTAGTGTTATATAATGTTCTTTTTCTGTTGATTGAAATTTTGGTTGATAATGTTCATGCAATTTTTCAAGGTCCTCAGCAGAAGTTTTTTTATCGCGGATATTATTCAGTATGCTGATAAATTTCTCTTCGTTCTGCCGATAGATTTTTTTCAGCTCAATCAAAACCGGTTGGGCTTGCTGAACTGCATGCGAGTCAAAAAAGAATGGGCTTTGATAATGATGTTTCAAAATTTCCCATTCAGTATTATTAATAACCGGAGGCAATTGAAACAAATCTCCTATATATAATACCTGCACACCCCCGAATGGCAACAACGGCTGTTGGCGAAAATGTCGAAGTATCGCATCGGTCGCATCGAGCATATCTGCACGGACCATGCTCACTTCATCGATGATTAGTAATTCCAATTCGCGGAGCAGTTCGCGTTTGTCATTATTAAAGCGAATGTTTTTAAATAGCGTATTTTGGTTGGTAATATCATTTCCCCATCCGCTGCTCTGTGTTGGAATGTATGGACCGAAAGGCAACTGAAAAAAAGAATGCATCGTCACGCCGCCTGCATTGATAGCTGCAACGCCTGTTGGCGCAACTACTGCAGTCTTCTTGAAAGAATTTTCCTTAATATATTTCAGGAAAGTAGTCTTGCCCGTTCCTGCTTTGCCTGTCAAAAAAATATGCCTGCTTGTTTGGTTCACAAACTGCACAGCCATCTGAAATAAAAAATTCGAAGTATCCGCTAAAGCCATGCGCGGAAGTTAAGCATAAGTAGAAAACGGGCAATACTATTTTGCGGGTAATTGAAAACCTTAGGTTTACATGCAAATTATTTCTTCCCGAAAAATAAAGTATCAGCAAAATTATTTCCTCCGCTCGTATGCGTGAGCTGAATAGCTGAAGCATTTATCTGAAGTATTAACCAATCTTCACTCAATTCTTCAAAAGAAGAAGGGCTGGCAAAATCAAGATTGAATTTTTGTTTACTGTCATCAGTTCCTAATGACCATGTGCCGTTCATCGTATTTGCCGAACTGACTGCAGACACATTTCCATTTGAATTGAAAGTAAAATCGTATGCAGCGAGGTTTGCTGTTTCATTCACATTATCATCTACAAATTTTGTAATTATCCATTTGCCGGATTCAACGATGGTGGCATTGGGATTCGGATTGTTGTTGTCTTTTTTGCAGCTCACAGAAAATAATAAAAACAGGGATGCCGCGAAAATGGTGATTTTTTTCATGTCAGTTAACTTTTTAAAAGTGAATACTTAGGAGATTCATTAACCTAAACGCATATTAAAGAAGTGCGGTTGCCGCAAATAATTTTGTGAAATTTTTAATTTCACGTAGCTAATAAAACAGTATTAATGAGATATAAAAATTAAAATGAGAGATCGTCTTCGCTAAGTTCTGGTAAATCGTCTATAATGAGCGGTTGGACATTATGCTTTTCTGCATATTTAATTACTTTTTCACCTTCTGATATGTCAACATATTCAAGCCATTTTGCTTTTTTTAACTCTGTCCAAATCTGATGTTGTTTTATATCATTTTTAGAAGGTTCTTGAGCAACTACAAAACCTTTTGATTCTTTTTTGTTCTGATTAAAAGCCATGTATAAAGATTGCAATACTGCTATGTCGTTCTCAATATCATAAAACCTTCTGTCCATATCAATAGTTTGTGCATAAACAGGAACATCATTCTGACCAAGCAAATCGACCTTAACGGGCATTATTAAATAAGGTATTTCTTTGGATGAAACTTCTTTCTCAATATTAAAATGCTTTAAAAATCTTTCTTTATACTGAGTTTTAAAAGCTTCGATTGACTTAAGTTTTGGAATGCCACTAATAATTTTTTCAGTAGAATCTATAAATTTTGCAAAAAGGTTTTTGAAAATATTCTCTGATGCACTTAAGTCAATTTGTTTAGGAGAGGTAAAGCTCAAAATATTATTGTTATATCTACTCAAATATGAAATGTATTCGGGAGAAAAAGAATGCACCAGCATTTCATCTTTGAAAGCAATTTGCTTTGAGCTTTTGCTTCCAAGTACATCATTTTCATTTTTTGCTTTACTTTCAATATTTGCTATCGAATCTTTCAATAATTTATAAGAATCCTCAGACAATAATGATTTTGAAGCATGCAGTTTGTTTCTTGAATAATTAAAGAAAATTTTTTCAGTGTCAAATAGCAATAGCCCTACAGATATTTTTTCCTGAATTTCAGGACGAATTTGAATAGATAGTATGCTGTAATTCGTAGCCATTTCTTTTTAAGCGCTGCTCAATTTGTTTATCGTGAATTGAAGATACGTAACGAATGTATCCCAACACTCATCAATCCATTTTTTTACAAAAAGATGATTTTCCAAATAACTCAATGAAAGAGCCAAATTAATTTTCCAATCTTCCGGAACATTATTAATAATCTGAGGCAACTTTTGTTTGCAATTTATTACGCAAAGGTAAAAATAGTCTTTCATTTCGTCTATTCTTCCCTTATTAGATAATTCTTTAGCTGAAAAAAGCCGCAAACATAAGGGTGCTGTTATTAACGAAGAATTTTCGCTAATGGTGTACAAGGGTTTGTCGATATTTCCTGAATTAAACACTGCTTCATGGTCAATTGGAACAAATCTATATTTTCCTTCCTCAGCCTGTATTAATAAATTATAATTGTTGTGATTTCTGTCATCGTTCGCAACCCAAATGTCAAATAGTGCTATACGCAAGTAATCAAATAAGTTAATGAATTTTCTTTTTTGATACTGATTAGTTTCAGTTATAAATCTTGTTACTTCTGCTGCATTCTCAATTTTCCTTGAACCAAAACATAAACTATCAAAATATCTAAATGGGATGCCTAAATCACTTAGAATATGTTCCTTTTTTATCCTTATAAATGCAAAATCAGGAACAGCTAATTTCCATTCTTCCAAGAAACATGCGCTCAGATATTCTCTTAGTAATCTGTCTGCCGAAGAAAATCCAGTGTTGTATTTGCAATAATAAAATTCAAGGTCACTACAAAAAACCAAAATAGGCTTACATGCAGTATCTTTAATATTGTGTTTTTCTAACGCTTCTATGCTTTCTACAATTTTCAAATTATTATATATCTTATCAAATCAATATACACTCAATAATTTATCCACGGAAAAATAATTCTATCAAAATATCCTACCTCGAACAACTTGTGCTTCGTAAATTGCACGCATGCAGGATTATTTAAAAGAGTTGAACGAACCTCAGCGTGAAGCTGCTACTTATATTGACGGTCCATTGATGATTGTTGCAGGAGCCGGAAGCGGAAAAACAAAAGTGCTTACTACTCGTATTGCACATCTTATTTCAAATGGTATTGATTCATTCAATATTTTGGCGCTCACTTTCACGAACAAAGCTGCCAAAGAAATGAAAGAGCGTGTGGAGAAAATTCTTGGCAACACGGAAGCAAGAAATTTATATATCGGAACTTTTCATAGCGTGTTCGCACGCATTCTTCGCTCGGAAGCACCGAAGATTGGCTACCCAAATAATTTCACAATTTATGATACAGACGATGCAAAGAGCGTAGTGAAAACGGTAGTGAATGAATTGAATCTTGATGATAAGCATTATAAGCCTTCGACAGTGTATAACAGGATTAGCAGTGCGAAGAATGCATTGGTTGGTCCCGCTGAATATGCAACGGATTATTATATCCAGCAGGAAGATATGCGCAGCCAGCGCCCTGCCATCTCAATGATTTATGATGCGTATGTAAAGCGCTGTTTCAAAAACGGCGCGATGGACTTTGATGATTTGCTATTGAAATTTTATGAGCTGCTGAAAAATTTCCCTGAATCATTAAGTAAGTATCAGCGCAAGTTCAAATACATTTTGATTGATGAATATCAGGATACCAATCCTGCGCAATATGAAATCATCAAGCTGCTTGGTGCGATGCATGAAAATGTTTGTGTGGTTGGCGATGATGCACAAAGCATTTATAGTTTTCGCGGCGCAACGATTCAGAATATTTTACAGTTCCAGAAAGATTATGACGACGTGAAAGTAATAAAGCTGGAACAGAATTATCGAAGCACACAAAATATTCTCCATGTTGCGAATGAAGTCATCAGCAATAATAAAGGACAGATTGAAAAAAGATTGTTTACTGAAAATGCGGAAGGTGAAAAAATAAAACTTGTCCGCACATTAACTGATAACGAAGAAGGAAAATTTGTTGCTGATACCATTCAGGAACAAAAACTGCGCAATCATTTTAATAATAAAGATTTTGCGATTCTTTATCGCACCAATGCACAAAGCCGTGCATTTGAAGAAAGCCTGCGAAGAATGGGAATTCCATATACCATTTATGGTGGCATCAGTTTTTATCAAAGAAAAGAGATAAAAGATTTTTTAGCTTATCTGCGCATCATTACCAATCCGAAAGATGAAGAATCATTAAAGCGCATTATCAATTTCCCAGCAAGAGGAATTGGAAAAACAACTATCGATAAAGCTGTTCTTTTTGCCAATGAAAAAAACATCAGCATGTGGGAAGTGCTGGAAAATGCTGCAAAATTTGGATATAAAGCCGGCACCCTGGAAGCCATAGAAAATTTTGTGGTGATGATAAAAAGTTTTGCGAGCATGCTTCAGACAAAAAATGCGCATGAAGTGGCGATGCATGTGGGCAAGCAAACAAATATTGTGAAAGAACTTTTCAATGATAAAACAAATGAAGGGCTTGCGCGATATGAAAACATTCAGGAATTGCTCAACTCCATCAAACAATGGGTGGATGATTCACAAAACAGAAATCTGATTGATGATGAAGGTGTCTTGATTGAAGACATTAATCAACCAACAACAAATACAAATAATGCAAGTACCGTAAGCCTTGCTTCTTATCTGCAACAAATCACTTTGCTTACTGATGCTGATGAAAAAGACCCGAACGCTGACACAGTAAAACTCATGACCATTCATGCTGCGAAAGGATTGGAGTTCAGTTGCGTGTTCGCTGCAGGTCTCGAAGAAATGCTTTTTCCAAATGCGATGTCTATTAATACACGTGAAGAGTTAGAAGAAGAAAGAAGATTGTTTTATGTGGTGATTACAAGAGCGAAAAAGAGATTATGGATAACATACGCGAACACACGATATCGTTTCGGGAGCATCGTGCAAAATGAGCCAAGCCGGTTTATTGAAGAAATCCCTAATCAGTTTCTCGACAGAAGTTTTGCCGGAGGCGGCGCACGCAATCAAAGCAATAGCGGATGGCAGGCAGGAAGCGCGTTTGACAGAATGAATCGTGGATTTGGAAATGAAAACCGGTCAGCGGATTTCGGTCAGCGGTCATCAGAAAGCAAACCAAGTTATCTTCCCGCTATCAATAAAAGACCTCAGACCATCGACCATGTTCCTTCAAAAGATTTTGTTGCAAGCGACACTTCCAACTTGCAGGAAGGACAAAAAGTAGAACACCAAAAATTTGGTTTTGGAGAAGTGATTAAAATGGAAGGCAGCGCTCATAATCCTATCGCAACAGTAAAGTTCGAATTGAACGGAGAGAAAAAAATTATGCTGAATTATGCGAAGCTCCGCATAATAGGATAATATTTTATTGATTGGTGTTTCCCAAAAAAATTTATTACCACTTTGTGGGTATATTTTTATTAATTAATATTTGGTTTCTGATTTAAATTGTAGCTTACGTTCAGTTCAAATTTTCTTACCTCAACTCCTCCTAACTATCCTATTTTAAACAAGCGCTAACTGCACGTTTCCCTACCTTATATTTTCCTCACTCTTAAACAGTTTATAGATTTATGAAAAAAAATTTACTAAGCACTGCTGTCGGCAGTTGTTTGCTGATTTTATTTTGTGCAACAACAACGCATGCACAGATTAAAGGCAATCCCTCTCTAAAAGTTACAACGCTTCAACCGCCGGGCACTCCTAAAGTTTCTTCGAAACTGAGCCCTGACCTAAAAAATCTTTATGACAATTCAAGTAGCGCGCAGTCAAATGCGAAAGCGGTTCAATCACTTGGTGCAAAACCGCTTCCTCCGAATAATGGATTAGACAAATACATGCAAATCAAAGGCGACAAAGTAGTGGTTGACGTTACTGCAAAAGGAGATGTGAACGCAGCAAAAACAGAGCTTCAAAAAATGGGTTTTGAAGTGAAAGCTGTTTTCGGTCGTGTTATTTCCGGCATCATTTCTATCAGTTCATTGCCTCAACTCGAAGCTGCTACTAATGTAAGATTCGCAAGACCTGCATACAAGCCGATGCATCTTTCGAATCAGTCAAACGTCCGCACATTTAATTTCGGTGGGGGTGGAGATAGAAATAAAATTACTCCGGTCATTAGTCAGGGCGATACTGCACAGCGTTCTTATATCGCAAGAAAAAAATATAATGTTTCGGGAAAAGGAGTGAAGGTTGGTGTTATTTCTGACAGTTATAATAATCTTGGCGGTGCTGATGTTGGTGTTGCGCATGGAGAACTTCCAGGACCTACAAATCCTTTTGGTTATAAAAAACCTGTGCAGGTTTTAGAAGATTTGGATGGTGGTGGAACAGATGAAGGCAGAGCGATGACAGAGATTGTTCATGACGTTGCGCCTGGTGCGGATCTGGCATTTCATACTGCGGATTTTGGACAGGCTGATTTTGCACAAGGCATTCAAGATTTAGCAAATGCCGGTTGCAATGTGATTAATGATGATGTGTTTTATTATGCCGAACCATTTTTTCAGGATGGCATCATCGCTCAATCTGTTGACCTTGTAAAGAAAAGAGGTGTCACTTATTTTTCTTCAGCGGGCAATTCAAGCATACGCTCTTATGAAAGCGACTATCGTCCGAGCACTTATGAGCCATTTGGTGACGGATTTGGTACTGCGCATAATTTCAGCTCGCCGAGTGACCCTGCGGTTTACTACCAGCCGCTTTATATTCCAAGTGGAGGCTCCATCATTTCTTCTTTCCAATGGGACCAATCTTTTTTCAGCGCAAGCGGTGTTGGATGCGAAACTGATTTCGATGTTTACTTAGTGGACATTTATGGAAACATTGTTGCAGGTGGGGCAAGTGATAATATTGCCAGTGGCGACCCGGTTGAAGTGTTCGGATATTATAATGATACCCAGAACTACACTTTCTTTTTGGTGATTGTGAAATATGCCGGCCCGGATGTTTCGAGATTGAAATACATTTTATACAATGATGCATTGTTCTATTTAACTGATCCTCCGATTCCTGGAATTCTTGCTCCAACAATTGTGGGCCACACAAAAGCAGAAGGTGCGATTTCAACAGGCGCTGCATGGTATTTGAACACGCCTGCTTATGGGCTTGACACTCCTTACGTAGAATATTTTTCTTCTGTAGGTGGCGTTGCAAATTATTATGACATTGCTGGAAACAGGATTGCTCCATTAATAAGAAACAAGCCGGAAATTGTTGCGCCGGATGGTGGGAATACATCTTTCTTTGACCCATTTGGAAATGGTGACATACCGCAAGACTCCGACACATTTCCGAACTTCTTTGGGACATCTGCTGCTGCACCACATGCTGCCGGTGTCGCAGCATTGATGATCGAAGCGCAGAAATTGCGAACGATAACACCTGACCAGATTAAAGGCATTCTTGAATCGAAGGCAATCGACATGGATAATATTTATACCGATGGTTTCGATGTCGGCTTCGATTATAATACTGGCTACGGATTTATTAAAGCAGATGCTGCAGTCGGCGAAGTGAAGTTCCCGAATTCTTACATCAAGAACCTAAAGCTTGTTGCGCTTTGTTCGCCTGATCCATCAACCACGAGGAACTGGAAAATCATCAACCCAAATCCGTTTGAAGTGGATGTGAACTGGTTTGTCACAGGCTTCAATCAAAACGGAACTCTTCAAGCGGCTCCGGGTGAAACAACGTTCAGCACAAACACGGCAACGTATCGAAATTATCAGGTGCCGAATATTGTTGTTATTAATTGGGAAGATAATTTTGGCTTCACCAGATTTGATGCGGAAGCCAGCACCAGAGCCACTTGTGGAAAAGATGCCGTCAGCGCAAGCATGAGCGACGCATCACTCGCAAAAACAGCAACGGAAGAATCTGCGAGCGAAGTAAGCGTTGCTGATGTTTATCCGAATCCTTCATCAAAAACTTTCAGGGTTTATTTATCGCTCGCCGGGCAACAGAATGTAAGCATTCAATTGTTCAGTGTTGATGGCAAAAAACTTACTGAAAAAGTGATAGGCAACTCAAAAGGCATTGTTGAACTGGATGCGACAAGATACGCTCCGGGTGTATATTGGATTAATGTGAAACAAGGGGCATTTAATAAAACAATCAAAGTCATCAGGCAATAATTTTCGGCTAACCTTCATCAATAAAAAAATAGCCCCATTTTATTTGGGGCTATTTTCATTATCGAAGAAACTAAAAATTCGCTACTAAATATTCACTTTACTGCTTTTTTCAATTCCTCAACTATTTTCTTTTCACTGCCTACGAAAATTTTATTATTAAGAATGGTAACCGGTCTTTTTAAAAAAGTATATTCTTCCAGAATGTAATTGCGATAATCTTTTTCTGTCAGCTTCTTATCTTTCAACCCAAGTGCTTTGTATTTCAAAGCTCTTCTGCTGAACAATGCTTCATAGCTTCCAGCCATTTTTTTCATTTCATCTAACTGCGGTGCTGTGATTTTATCAGTCTTGATATCTTGTAATTCAAATCCTTTTTTCTTTGCATCGATTTCTTTCAAGATTGCGTTGCATGTATCACACGTGGAAAGGCAATAAATTTTTTTCATGTAGAATATTTTACCGCAAAGAACACAAAGTTATGCGCTAAGTGCGCAAAGAACGTGCGTTCACTTGTGATTAAATAAAAATATCAAAGATTCCTTTTGCTTAATTTCATGCTCAAATTAAAAATTTATGAAGAAAATAAATCTGTTGTTGTGTCTGCTTTTTGTTTCAGGTTTTGTATTTGCTCAGTCTGCAGATGAGCTTGCTATCAAAAAATTAATGGCAGAGCAGACCAACGCATGGAATAAAGGAAATATAGATGAATTCATGAAAGCATACTGGAATAATGATTCACTTGCTTTCATCGGTCATGGAGGGATTACTTATGGATATAATAACACACTCAACAACTATAAAAAAAATTATAACGATTCTTCGAAAATGGGAAAACTGTTTTTCAAACTTATTACATTGAAAAAATTATCGCCTGAATACTATTTTATAACAGGCACATGGTTTTTGAAAAGAAGCATCGGAGATATTGGTGGTTATTATACTTTACTGTTCAGAAAAATCAAAGGGCAGTGGTATATTATCACTGACCATACGAGTTAAATTTTAAATTCTAAACCTTACATTATGGCACTCATTATTATTGGGCTCATCATCTTTCTCGCAGGTATCGCAATGAACCGCAGCGAACAAATCATAAAAAGATTTTCCGGCACTGCAAGAATTGTTGGTCTTCTATTTATTATTCTCGGCATTTCCACTTCCTGCATTGTTCAAATTGGCGCCGGAGAAATCGGCGTGAAAAAACTATTCGGAAATGTTCAGCCCGATGTTCTGCAAAGCGGTCTTCATTTCATCAACCCTTTATATGATATTGAAAAGATGGACATCAAAACGCAGAACTATACCATGAGCGGTGTGCATGATGAAGGCGCCAAACAAGGCGATGATGCTATCCGTGTGCTGACATCTGATGGCTTGGAAGTGACCATTGATTTGACTGTTCTATATAAAGTCCTTCCTTCCGAAGCACCTGATATTATTAAAGAAATCGGGCTTGATTATACTGATAAAATTGTTCGCCCAGTCACCAGGACAAAAATCCGGGACAATGCTGTTTATTATGAAGCGGTTGCTTTGTACTCAACAAAACGTGATGAATTCCAGCAGCGCATTTTTAAAAGCATTGATGAAGATTTCAAAAAGAGAGGATTGATTTTGGAACAATTGCTCGTAAGAAATATCACGTTGCCCCAGGCCGTTAAAGCTGCTATTGAACTAAAAATAAATGCGGAACAGGAAGCGCAGAAAATGCAGTTTGTCTTACAAAAAGAAAGACAGGAAGCTGACCGCAAGCGAATAGAAGCGCAGGGAATTGCTGATTACCAACATATCATTAGTGAAAGCCTTACTGATAAACAATTGCAATATGAACAGATTAAGGCAATGAAAGAATTGGCTGCTTCAACAAATGCAAAGATGATTATTATGGGAAAAGGAAATACACCGATTATTTTAGATGGAAAAAATCAATGAGGTGAGTGGTCAATAGTGAATGGTGAATAAAAGATTCTTGAAATTTAAATCTTTGTTTTTCTTTATCATCCATGTGGAAATTTTTTCTTCCAGATCCTGAAATAAAAACGGATTAAAAATGCAAGGCTTGCCAAAAAGAAAAAATAGAAAATAATATTACCAATACTGATTTTTTCCTGAATGAAAAGAAAACCGAAATAAATGCCAAGCGTCATGTTTAGCATTAACCAGAAAAAACCCATAAAGACTGACCCGACAATCCTTTTCAAGAAATCTTTCACTTCAGGCTCTACGCTGCTCATTTTAATTTTTTACAATTTAAGATTTTGAAAGTTCACTGTTGGCAGTTTACAGTTTGCACGAATCTATAATAATGATACAATTTTAAGTTTATTTATTGCCAACTGAAAACTGATTACTGCTAACTATCTTTAATTCACTAACAATTTCCTGAACTCAACTGAATCTCCGTTGAAAACATTGAAGTCTACTTTTGTAACTATGCCGTTCACTCTTCCGCCTTCGCTATGCTGCCAAAAACTCCAGTCGCGATAAATGCGCGGTCTTTCTTTTTGCAGATAATGTGCCACCCACAATGGATACCCGTCAAAATCATCTTTCAAATATTGTTTGTAGAATTCAACATTGGTATAAATAATCGGCGTGACCCGATAATAATCCCGAACTGTTTCTATCCAATCTTTCACACGCTCGCGAAGCTTATCGGCAGGAACGCCGTAAGCTTGTTCCACATCTAACACAGGTGGCAAATCTCCTTTATCGATATTCACTGAGCTGATAAAATTCTCTGCCTGCTCTTTTCCGTTTTTTGTGGCGAGAAAAAAATGATATGCACCTCTTGTAACGCCAGCCATTTTTGCTTTCTTCCAGTTGCGTTGAAAAAAAGCATCTTCATTTCCCAATCCTTCCGTTGCTTTAATGAACACAAAGCCAACCTGAACATCGTTCACTTTCATTTCTTTCACAGAATACCAGTCAATCACATTCTGATATTTTGAAACATCAATACCGTGAATAGCATAATTAACGGGAATGTCTATCCCAAATTCAGGATAGCGCACAAAATGAGCACGCCGCTCAAGCCACCAATCATAACCGACAAATAAAGTCATGCCGATGATGGAAGCTATCAATGCAATGAATAAAATTCTCCAGACTTTCTTTTTAATTTTTTTCCGCGCCATAGAAGATGTGCAAATATAAATTCTGCTGCACCAAATAGTTTTATAATAAAAGAGAAATAAAACGGCAGAATGTATTAGCTC
>DATGIX010000197.1:0-35499 GCA_035295505.1 Puia sp.
TTAAAATTTAAGCAGAATGAAGAAAAGCAAATGAATGTGATTGATTATTTGAAGAGATTGTACAAACATCGGAATCTTAATACAGGTGATTGAAAGGAGAGTATTATTTTAAAACGATGTTTTCATTAGTAAATACCATGAAAATGGTTCGCAGTTTTCGCGAACCACTGTAACGTATATGCGTAATTTAAAAATAATTCAGATATATAGATTATCCAATCGTTATTTTTCGTATAACATTATTATGTGTGTCTGCCACAAATACTGCATTGCCGGAAATTGCCAGCCCGATGGGGAAATTGAAAGTAGCAGTTGAAGCGCTGCCATTGGTCATGCCCTGCGCTCCTGTTCCGGCAAATGTTGTCACATTCCCGCTTGCAGAAATTTTACGGATCACATTATTGTAAGTATCTGAAACGTACATATTGCCTCCCGAATCAAATATGCAGCCTAGCGGCTGATTAAATGTGGCACTTGCTGCTGCTCCGTTCGAAAAACCTTTTGCACCTGTTCCTGCAAAGGTGCTCACGGTGCTTGTGGATACAGTTATTTTACGGATACAGTTATTTAGTATATCTGTCACATATACATTCCCTGCTGCATCCAAAGCCATTCCATAAGGTTCGTTAAATGTTGCGTTTGCTGTTGCGCCATTGTCAAGACCTGCAGCTCCGGTTCCTGCAAATGTGCTGATCGTGCCGGTTGAGATATTTATTTTGCGGATCACATTGTTGCCAAGATCTGCGATATACATATTGTTGCTGGCATCTATTACAATGCCTTCCGGGTGATTCAATTGCGCGGTAGCGACAGGCCCGTCTGTAAGCCCTGCTGTTCCGGTGCCGGCAAACGTTATCGTATTGCCGGAAGTGGTAACTTCTCTGATCATATTGTTTTCTTCATCAGAAATGAATAAATCGCCACTTGCATCGAATGCAATATTTGCAGGTCCATTAAATTCAGCTGACAATGCCGCTCCATTTGCAAAACCAGAAATGCCTGTACCTGCATACGTGCCGGTTGCACCTGAACTGATATTGACGGTGCGTATCAAACTATTGCCAAAGTCTCCAACAAAAAGATCGTTCGTTCCTGCATAGTTAATTGCGACAATTGCAGATGGAAATGTGAAGTCTGCAGCAGTGCCGGTGCCATTTGTGTTGCCCGAAGAACCTGACCCCACAAGCGTACTCACTGTGACGGATGAATTTGAAGAAGACGAGCTGCTTTTCGAACAAGACACAAGTGTTACGGATACTGCAATGACAAAAAACAATGCAGCAGACTGATTAATTTTTTTCATTTTTTAAGATTTGTGAAATGAATGAGCATGATTTTTTTTCTCAGGCATTAAAATTATCTCAGTGCGAAAACAACTGAAATAATACAAATGGATAATTTTTGTTAATAGAACTGATGATAATAAGTGGAAATGCAGAATCTGTTTCAGATGCTAATGACAAATTCGTTGGTTGTTAAAAAATCATTTTGCTTTCGGTTACATTTGCCTGATGAAAATCCGCTATTGGCACCACAACTTAAAATTCAGGCACCCATTCACGATTTCAAAAGGGACTAAAACGCATCAGCCTACACTGATTGTTGAACTGGAACATCTCGGCATCAAAGGTTATGGTGAAGCACCTGCCATTGCTTATTATAATATCACTGTTGAGAAAATGATAGAAGATATTGAGCAGAAAAAAAGCCTGATTGAAAAATTTGCGCTGACAACTCCTGAAAGATATTGGCATTATCTGCATCATCTCATCCCTCAAAACCCGTTTTTGGTCTGTGCACTGGATATCGCAGCCTGGGATCTGTTTGGAAAGATGAAACAAAAACCATTGTATCAGTTGTGGAATCTGGATGTGAACAAAGGGCCAGTCACTGATTATACGATTGGCATTGACACGACAGAAAAAATGATTGCGAAGATGAAAGAAAACCCCTGGCCGGTTTATAAAATAAAACTGGGTACAGATAAAGATGTTGAAGTATTACAGGCAATGAGGAAAGAGACCGATGCTTTGTTCCGCGTGGATGCGAATGCTGCATGGAAAGCTGAAGAAGTATTGCGGATGATGCCCGCATTGCAGGAGGCGGGGGTGGAGATGATTGAACAGCCGCTTGCAAAAGATGATTGGGATGGCATGAAAATTTTATTTGAACAATCTCCATTGCCATTGATTGCTGATGAATCTTGTGTTTTTGAAAATGATGTAGCGAAATGTGCAAATCATTTTCACGGCATTAATATTAAGCTCACGAAATGCAGCGGCATCACGCCGGCGTTGCGCATGATTCAAAAAGCGAGAGACCTAAATTTAAAAGTGATGATTGGATGTATGAATGAGAGCACGGTTGGCAGTGCGGCCATCGCTAATATGCTGCCGTTGATTGACTTTGTGGATATGGATGGCCCGTTATTACTGGAAGAAGATGTTGCCACAGGGATTGGATATGAGTTTGGGAAGGTCACATTATCAGGCAAATCAGGGTTAGGAATTGAAATGAAGGGTCATTGACAGATTTTATTTATTTTTGAAGTCCATTTTTCGGGATGTAGCGCAGCCCGGTAGCGCGCTTCGTTCGGGACGAAGAGGCCGCTGGTTCGAATCCAGTCATCCCGACATTTAGAGCCTAAAACCCCTGTATTTACGGGGTTTTTAGTTTTAGTTAGCGAATTTTTAGCGAATTCCTGTCAGCGGAGACAGATAAGACTATATTTTCTTTATATAACTCAAAGGCTATTTAGGACTTGAAAGGGAGATTGTTAATACTTTAATAGTAAATCTATTTGTTAAGTTGTCTGGTGTTTTTGCTTACGGGTTTTTCTGCAGTTGGATTGATACTATCATAAATTTTATTGAAAGAAACTATTGCATTGATTTCATTCAAATTGTTATTTGTGTTTTCTAATGTGGCATTATTGGCACTATGTTGATTGCGTAATGTTTCAATTCTTTGATTGTACGAAATAAGATATTTCAATACAAAACCTATGAATAAACCTAAAATCGCATTATGTAAAATCCAACGAATTGCCTCAAGCACCTTATAAGTAGACAAGTGTATGGTGATACCCTTTTTTTTATATTTTTCCCCAGCGATTCGCATATCGTTTATTAATTATTGCAGTAATTTTTTTCTTTCAAGGAAGATTCTAAGCTCATTGGCATAGCTGGAATCAATCTTAGAACGTCTTTCCATCTCAAATTCAAGCAAGTTTTTAACTTGTGTAACCTTTGAATCAAAAGCATCTATTTTTTTAGTGGATTCGTCTTCTTGTTTTTGTAAGTTCTCAATTTTTAGTTCAGAGCTTCTAAATTCAACAAAAAAAGCAATTATAGCAGTTATCACTATAATGATGGTAGAAACTATACTTAGTACTTGACCAATTGAAAGTTTAAATACTGTGCCTTCTTCTATTGTTTTAGCCATAGATTTAGTAAAATGATTTACTAATATAACACTAATTGGTTGAACTTTTATTTCGACATCTCATGTTTTTTTAGCGTCAAAAAGATTAAATCAGATTGTTCCCGTATGACATTATAAATTTCCTCTAACGGCTTAGTAGATTTTTCTGAAATCATTAATGCAATATTCTCCAAGTACAAATCAATAGCCGTTTGTATGAAGCTGCATTGCTCATAGTTTTCTTCCATTTAAGCCTGAAGCAAATCCTTATTGGCAATAACCAGAAAGTTTGCAATCTTGGAAATGTTGCTTTCTTGTAGGGTCGTCATATAAATAAATATTCGACTTTTCCCGAAAAGCCATTTTTCAGGAAAGTATTTTTAAGCCGTTTTTAATGTTGGACTTCTGTACTTAGTTTGGGCAAGCTTGCCATCAAAATATTTTAGCACATTAGAGTATAATGCTGAAGGCTCAGTTGTGCTATCAATAGCGGCTATTTGCTTGCAAGCTTTGATTATCTCAGTCTTTAGATTGATTACAATTTGGTCGGGGATTGAACTATTTTGCAAAGCTTCATCCACTAATTGCAATGCTATTAAAGACGGGAAATGCTTACGTTATCGATTAACATGGAGAAGTTATAATTATAATGCAGATTCTTTTATCGAAACACTTCAGAATAAAATTTCAGTTATAGAGGAAGATACCCTCACTAGTAAGATAACTGTAGAATCAAATATCATTAATGGAGATGTGCGTAAGGTTTTAGATAATGCTAATGATTTGATGAAGTTTAAATTATGCATTACTTCGCCGCCTTATTTAAATACTTTTGACTATACAGATATCTACAGACCCGAATTATTTCTATGAAAATTCGTTTACGATGCTCAGGAGTTATACAATCTTAGATTGAAGACAGTTCGTTCGCATGTACAGGCAAAATGGGAGTTACCGAAAACCTCAGATTTTGGCGTTTTATATCAGCAAGCAATTAGGCACGTCAATGAAAATAAAAAACTATTGATGACTAGTAATATACCATTAATGATTCAAGCATATTTTGAAGATATGCATAAGATTTTAGGGCAGTTAAAAAATACTGCTGAGCAGAAAGCACAACTTTGGTTGGTTGTTTCTAGCTCTGCTTATGCTGGGTATGAAATTCCGGTAGATTTAATAATCGGTGATATTGGCTCACGAGTTGGATGGGATTTAAAAGAAATAGGAGTAATGCGAAAAGTAAAAAAACGTAAAACAAAATATAGCCCTGATATTTTAGAGTTAAGAGAAAGTGTAATAATATTGGAAAATCCAAGTAAATGATAACTGATGAAACTGAAGAGTTATGGATAAATGAAATTAGCTCACAATTCTTTTAATAATGAAAAATATTAGAACTTACAAAAATATCAAGGAGCATTAGCTAACGTTGCAATGAAGCCAATTAGTACAATATGGAAATCTTAAGTTTAAGATATGGTAAGAACCTAATCTTCATTTGCAATAGGTGCTATTTAATCTTCTAATAAAACTTTTCTAAAAATTAAATAAGAAAGTGAATTTTCAGTTTTAGGTTTTATAATACTAAAATGATCAGCGTCGATAATAGTTTTACATCTGTAATTTCCCCAAAACAATTCAGCACTATTTTTATCTACAATTTGATCTACCCCACCAACGACATACCACCCGGCGTAATGGTCATGAGCACCCATTTTCATCCATTTGTCATTTAATTCTTGTATAAAATCAGAGTTTTTAGAAAGTTGCCTGACTTGCCTGTTACGGATTGTTATATATTTTGCGACATTTGCAATGCTTGCACCATTATGAGGTGTTGCATACATGATTATTTTCTTTATTTTTTGGGAATTTGTAACATAATTATTTTCATTTTTTTCTAAAAGGTACTTTTCGAGTAGGAATTTTCTCCCAACAAGTCCACCTAAGCTGTGGCAAACGAGTACTATTTCAGAATATTTATCAAATCTGTACTCTATTTCGGTTTTTAATCCGTCTGCTAATTGATTAATTGGAGGATTTTGAGATTTTAAAATATTTATATTCCACCACATTGAAGTAGGGAATGTATAACACTCAAAATCATATTCCTCCATAAGTGGTATATCTTTCGAATAAAATTCCTTAAATCTAGCCCAAGTTTCTTCACTCCCACTTAATCCATGAACGCAAAGTATAAGTTTTTTTTGCTGTCCCATAGCTTTAGAATTATTTATTTTAAAAAGTAAATTGCTAACTCTTCCTTTAATAAGTGTAATATATGAGTCGCCATCACTGCTTCTTCTAACCAAAACTCCTCTATTACGAAATCTTTGCACTAACTCATTACAATTTGTATCCTCTAATTTTTTGGACTTAAATGAACATAAATATTTCAAATTTTCTGTACTAAGATTTAATAATTCTTTCCGCAAAGAGTCTAAAATAGAGGACTTGGATATTTTAGATTCAATTTCTTCATTTACAGTACCAAAATTTATAGATTGCCAATTTTCTATAAAATGATTTAACACTTCAAGAATTAAGCCCTGATGACCACCTGTTTCTCTTATAATATGACGTATAAACTCATCTGATAAGTGCCTATTATGGAAAAAATTCAAAAGCCGATTTTCAATTCCTAAAGTTTCCTCGATTGGTTCTATAAGTATCTTTTTAAAAAAGTACCAAGGAGAAGATTCATTTCTTGATGCCCTTGCCTGATCAAGGTAATACATAGAATAGTCATCCGCTAGGAACACGGTTAGTTTTTTTTTACGCCCATTGGGATGCTTAAGAATTACCTCATGAAGGGCATCTACGATTTGACTTACATTCTTGCATGAGCGAAATGTATTTGCTATTAAAACTAGGAAGGAGTTAGTTTGAATTAAAGATTCTATTGCAGTGATGAATTCATATTGATTGTTATTTTCTAAATTTTCAAGCGAAGATTCAAACTGATCTAAAACCTGTTGAAAATTCAATTCCTCCGAATCCTTTATATTGAGTAACGTAATAATCTTATAACTTTCAAATGTGTTGATACTTTTTATATGTTGAATAAAATATTTTTTTCCGTAGTTCTTTGGGGCACATAGAAAAACGGATTGTCCCTGAGAGAGGAAGTCAATTGAAGCTTGCCAGTTTTTATCAATAAAATTAGCTGCCTTCATCTTGATAATCTATTCTTATATTATTTTTAATATTAGGTATTTCATATTCCCAGTCAAAAAGTAATTCTTCTATGTTATTATGGGCTTCTATATAATAATATATTATTGGAGTTGCGATTTTAAATTGTAATCTATTTGATTCTTCTTGGTAAAAAAGCCCCTTTAAGCTCAGTCGTTCCAAGAAATATGTTCTTTCTTCTAAAGAAGATGTTATGGTAAATTTTCTAAGAACTATCTCTAAATCAGTTTGTCTTAATTCGATTGCAGATAGTTCAATGTTTTTATCTCTCGCTTCAAAACACCATTTCACATAGACATATTTTTCTAGTGTATCATGGTTTTTTTTATAAATTTCATCATGAGCGCCTTTGAAATAGTCTAAATCCTCGTTTAGTATTTTGTTTAAGTAGTGGGAGACCCTTTTATTAGAGGAATTAAATATTTTTATATAAATATATTCTCCTAAATACTGTAGAATAAGGGGATGAAAGCCAAATTTTTTTCGGATAAAGGAGAGGAGTTCATTTTTGTCTTCTACCTCGTACCAAACACTTAATGGATTAATAAGCAATTCCTCAACTTCATGCTTTGAAAACAAGTTTATTTCAATCATGTTTCCGAAATTTAAAAGAGGACTGTCATGGTCTTTGTAGGTTCTAATATAGACTTCTTGAAAAGCCGAAGCTAAAACTCGAATTTCTCCGGTATGAGACAAGTCACGTAAAACACCAAAGAAATTCCAAGCATTTCTTGGATCTTTTCTCATTACATTCCCTATTTCATCAAGAACAATAACGAATTTTTTTTTATCTCCTTTTAACCTTTTTAAAACGTTTAACAGAAAATGCGAATCTAAAATATTTGTATCTCGTTGAGCATAATATGCGTCTCTGCTTGAAAGCTGACTTACCATTGCATTTACAACCGCACCAAAATTCTGTAAATACTGAACCCCGACATGAAGTACAGAAAATCCGAGGGCTTTTAATTGGGCTTCAGCCTCTAATAAGACGGAAGTTTTACCAATCTTACGTGAACCTAATAAAAAAACATTAGCCTTTGATTGGGTTACTTGATTTAATATTTTTTGTCGACCAAAAAATTTCCAACCATCTACTGGTATATTAGGGGTATATGGGCTTAAATATAATGCGTAGTTTTCTTTTTCTAATTTAGCTTTGGCTGCCTGTATAATTGGAGTGTTCCTGATAATTTGAGCAGCACCGGCTTGGCCGGGTAGGAAAGTTTTGTTTATAAAGAAAACTGCTTCCTTAACATTTCTAAATTCATTTACAGCATTCAATCGAATATCGTCAGATAAAATCACTAATGGCAATTTGTCGTTTTCAATAAGTTCAGAAATTAGGCTATTGCCTTCGCTTATTATTTCATCCTTGTTAAGCAATTTGAATCCTTCCTCCCCTTGCTGTGGTAATATTGCAAAGTACCATTTTGAAGGTAGCCCTTTGAATTTTGAAGGAAGTAAAATGTTGTAAAGATTAAAATATTTACTATCTTTTAAGTATTCGTTTTCTAGTTTATTGAAGTCAAAATCAGCTATGGCAGATTGAATTAATTGTAAATCACTTCTCATTATGTTTTACATTAATTATTTTATAATGATTAAAGAGAGATAACATCTTGTTTAGGGAATTTATCTCTTTTTTCTTAAACTTTTTTTTCAATTCTAAATATCTTACATTTCCTTCATGAAACATTTCTTGAAATCTAGTCTGTAAAATTTTAAACTCTCCTCTGTTAATAGCCACTTTCCCTTTACGATCTCCTTTTAGTAAAATCCTGAACATCATATTTTCTTCAAAAGACATTTTTTTAGGATAATGAGTAAGTAAGTCGTTATCATTAAATTTCAAAATCTCATATAGTGTCGAACTTTTCCATTTATTCATTTCTTGAATATTCAATATGCCTTTCTTAATAACAATATGATCGTCTAATTCAACTGTTGGTTTAATACATACAAGATCATCGTGATAAAATGATTTTACACCGTGTCCAAAACTTGTATTATCACCAATAGCAACATGTATTGTTCCAGCCATTTTTTCATCAAACAATGGGTTTCCGACCAATTTCTTAATTGCAGGATTTAAGCCGATACCGAATTCTGCAAATGAGTTCCAATTTAGATCTCCACGTTTGTTTGCATCTTCCGTTAATTGCGAAAAGTATTTATGTACTTTTTCACCCTTGGAGCTCCATTGGGTGAGTTTGCCATATTTAAAATCAAGTATGACCTCTTCATTGGGTGTCAGTAAATAACCAGGCACGCTTCCATTTATGCATATTTGACCTTGAACAGAATTAATATCCGGGCAACAAAAAGACTCTCCGGGAGGCACATTACCCCAACTGTTTTCTAATATTCTTCCAGAAGAAATAAATGGTTCATTTTCCCAACCATCCATTTGAAAAGATAAAGTATATTCATTTCCAGATTTGTCTGTACTTGTTATTTTGCATTTATTAGAATTTCCTAACGCCCAAGCAAGAAGTTCACATTCTTTATGAATTTTTTTAAAAGGGGACTTATTTAGTATTTTCAACACCTCTTCGGAAATACCGGGAGAATGTACCATCTTGGCGTCGTATTGTTTACGTAGGCTAATTATTGCACCCCTAATCTTAGAGTATCTAGAATCTCCACTTAAAAAGTTTAGGATCAATTTTGAATTTTCAACTGCGCCGGCTATTTGGGGAGGAAGATTAATTTCATTGTTGTCGTCAAAAAATGTTTTATTCGACATAATCATTGCTTGGTAATCTTTGGGAATAAAAATAAATATAGTCGGTAGATTCCATTCTGTGACTACATTTAATAAGGAGTTAAACAGCTTAAGAAAATCATCATCGTAAATTACCGTAAGGGGTTTATCACTGCCTTTTTGAATTGATAAAGATTCTTTTAAAATGATTTCAAATGCTTTTGTTTTAAAGTCTTTTACATTTATTTTTTCTAACCTCATATAGCAGTGTATTAATAATTTTATTTCTTTGTTGAAAACTAAATATTATAAGCTTCTCCTTCCACTAGTATAGTTGTTGCATTCATGAATCGCAAAATCTTAAGGTGGATTAAAAATTGAGAACCAATAAGATTGTATGTGAACAAATTGATTTATTTTTTTTCAATAGTCAATACCCCTAAGGGGGTATTGACAAAGTGCTCAAATAATAGTATTGCCGATTTAGGTTTAATCTACCTAATGTTTAATCATACGTCCTATAATTTTGGGAGAATTCTATAAGCGGCGAGGTTGTTGATATATCTTAGAAATTGAAGATTTTCGTTAAATCACTGAAATTGTCGTTCGAACTCCGGCTACCCATCCCGACTGCAAAGTTCTGATGTTGTCAGGGCTTTTTGCATTATTAAGAATGTAAAAAGCAGCTTCAACATTCATTCAGTCTTTAATTAATCACGCTCTTTCCGTCATTCCTGCGCATGCAGGAATCTGGATCTACACTTAATGCATATTAATATTTATTTTTCCTTTCGCATAAGAGCGTAATTCTTTTATTGTTCTTTTTGCTTGTGCAAAAAGAACTAAAAAATACACCGGAAAACGAAGACGGCCCGTTTTTCGGAGAGGAGGTTGGATTGAGTTTCGGTGCTACTGTGAATTGAGATTTGATAATTCTATTGTGCACTTTATTTGCAGGTTGCAAGAAAAATCTTCGATCGCTCTGATAACTTAGGCCGCAACTTTCTTCACCAACAACTAAAAGCTATTTATTCGTCGTAGTGTGATATGAATGCTCTCACTCATCATAGTTTATAGTTACAAATAGTCAAGAAGCCATACGCCAGTGAGTTTGATTAGTAAATTTGAGAACAAGCTGCGGCGAGTGAGTATGAGTAGTAATTTGCCCGAACCAATTATTAAAGTTATTTTGCAGGAAAGCCATTAACTGATACAATGAAAAAATATATTTCTTGCATTTTGTTTTCAGCAATCCTTATTTTTTCTTGTTCAAAAAGCACGCCTAATCTACCTCGTTATTATGTCAGTTGCACATTAAATGGTGTAAATAAAGTTTTCAGCGATTCAACTTCTTGCATTGCAGACGGGCAAAATATTTTTATGGTTGGATATTTGAACAATAAAGTGACAA
Organism: Puia sp.; assembly: GCA_035295505.1. GTDB lineage: Bacteria > Bacteroidota > Bacteroidia > Chitinophagales > Chitinophagaceae > Puia. Next base: position 10,740 of record DATGIX010000197.1, read on the forward strand.
AAGAAAAGTATGATTTGACGATAAATGCAACTGGAAGCCTCACTGCTGGTACTTACACAGATACAACAGCCAATACGTTTCTCGTGTCACACTATATGCCTGATGCTTCAAATGGTAGTGTTTACTATGCAGGCTCTCCATTTTATGTTTTTGGCTATAAACATTTTGTAATTCACATAGTGTCATTGACCGAAACGGAAGTGATTGGAACTTTTTCAGGCGACCTAATGCCGACTCAAGACGTAAAAACCGTTACGAATGGGAAATTTGACCTTAAAGTCACACATTGACAACAGCCTAACATTACTACCTCCGCCTTTGTTCGTGTCCTCACACCAACAAATGCACAAAAATGTCCATTGCTTCATCGCTGACCAGATCAATTAGTCCCGCTATTCGACAACAGCTTGAACAGCTCATCTAATTTTGGGGACAGAATGATCTCGGTCCTCCTGTTCAGTGCCCTTCCTTCTGAGGTGCTGTTCGTCTGAACGGGATCATATTGGCTATGACCAGAAGCAATGATCCTTACCGGGTCTACCTTGTAATCGTCGGAGAGGATACGCACGATGGAATTTGCACGGGCCGTGCTGAGGCCCCAGTTATCCTTATAACGCCCGCGGATAGGGATAGAGTCGGTATGGCCTTCGATATCCACGGTGATGTCGGGGTTTGCATTGAGGACTTCGGCAAGCTTGCCCAAGGCTTCTTTTCCCTTCGGGTTGACAACCGCGCTCCCTGATGGGAAGAGCAGGTTTTCCTGAAGGCTGACATATACCTTGCCGTTCTTAACGGCAACAGTCAGCTCGTTGGAATTAAATCCTACCAGAGCGTCCGCCATTTTTTTGCGGATCTCATCAATGGCTTTTTTCTGTTGGTCCATCAGTGCTTGCAATTGTTCAAGTCGTTTCTGCTGATTGGCTATTTGTTGTGCGCTTCGGTTGAGCATAGATGCTTTGTTAGCAGAATCGCTGGAAAGTGCGCCCGTCCTGTTGCGGAGCTCTTCAATATTTTTGCTGAGTTCCCCATTTTGTTGCCTGAGCACCACAATCTCTCTCTGAAGGTCGGCGACATTGGTCGCGAGTTTCGCGCTGTCCGTTCTTGCTGCCTGCAGGGCAGCTTCTGAAGCCTTCCACCTTCTGGTGGGCACGCAACTGCTAATAGATAAAATAATTACAAATATGGTCAGTGAGTAAAATATGTATTTTTTCATGTGAAGTGCATTTGTCCGATTCATCGGAAACAAATATTAGTCCAGATTGCCAGAAATCAGCTTTGGCATATGTTCAGCAGGCTTATTTTAACTGTCACGGGCATACGAAAACTAAAGGAGCAATGCGTGTGTGAGGGAAGTGAGCCTATAAAAACAGGTATGGTTAATTGAAAGCTAGCTTTTGGTTATAATACGGGATCACAACCATTTTTTCAGTGCCTTCTGCAATTTCGGGAATTGCTTTTTGCAAGAGCAGGCTCGCTGTCACGTGCAAGCCCAAGCCATCGCGGCTCGACGCGTACATCCTAACTGTATAGGAAGAAGGCGTGCTTGCCATTACGTCCAGCCTCATCGCTGCCGGGCTATCCAGGAACCCTCCTTTTGAAGGGACGCCCGGCACTTTTACCGGAGCATAAGTGCCTGTAGCCACAAACTGTAGTGTGAACTGCACATATCCCCAGCGGTGGGGCGCAATGCTCAGCTCCGGATGGAGCGATGCTTCATCGCCTGATCGGGAAAAGCCAATAGCACAACCAGTGACATGCGGAGTCATCTTTTCTATCCTGACCAACACCTCGACCCCTTCGGCTGCAGTCTGGAACCGCCGAGCGCTGCCCTTGCGGCTTACTGCTTTCCAAAGGATGAAAAGAGCGGCACCAAGGGCCAGGGTTGATATGATTGTCATGAATGCCATCGCAATTTATATCCCAATTCAAATGCCATTGCTAAATAGCATGATTTGCAGGTGGTTAACAACAGGGCGTTTTTGGTATCTTCCCTGTCCTATATAAAAAATCTATAGATGGGAAAAATGGGAGCTTATAGGTTCTCAGGCGAGTCTCCGCCATGCGAACATGAAATATCTCGCTGCCAAGCGGGGCTCGTCGCCTTGTTTCTAAGTCTCTTCTTTTCCTGCTTCGCAGGGAGGTGCTCTTTCTTTTTGTGTTGATACAAAAAGAAACAAAAAAGTCAAGGGGAAAGCGATGACGGACCGCTTTCCGCAGAGGAGGTTTGATGAAACGTTTGTGCTACTGTGAACTCAGCGACAGTAATTCTATTGTAAGCTTTAGTTCTATCTGCTTGATAAATTGCAGAGGTCTGTGGCTTAGCTAAGTATTCATCTAATCATGACCGATAGAGGAAATTTTCTTCTTTTTTTAATGGCGATGTCCCATGTCCCCCGTGCTGTTTGCAGCAACGTTCAGAAAGAGTCTATATGCTCCCAGTTTTTCGATAAGGCCTTTTTCGTTCTTGATGATCTTTGCTTTTTCTTCCCGTCGTTGTTGATGTTCCTCACCAACAACAAATGAACTTTTGTAACTTCAGCATACCATTTTCAATAAGACTTTTGCTAAGTCGGCAGATGAAAATATGCGGGCACTGCTGCAATTCTTGGCTGTTGCAAACAATAATAAAATAACCCTAAATTAAATTTAATGAACCTCAAAAAGAATTGGCTAAAAGTATGTAAAACTTTTTTTGCTCTTTTTTTGCCAATTCTACTACTGTTTTCTTGCGGACAGGCTATCAATAAAAAGACAGTTGCTGATAAAAGTAAATTTCAAACAACGACCATCGAGGTTAATATTTCAAATAACCCCTGTTTAGCTATTTTACTTGCTAAAGATGGTACTATTAACCGAAATGGTAGCGGTGTTATTGACAGTGTTGATAAAGATCTTTTTATGGGTATCACTGAAGAGAAAGTTTTTGACTCATTAATGCAAACTGTTTCAGATGATCTTCTTTCTTATTGCGGACAAACTTACCTTAATTGCGACACTACAAAACAAACTTATAAAGTGACAGTTAGTTTTTCCGATAATAAATCGGACATCGGATTTGAATATTGCGTTAACGGAACACAGGATGACATTCCAAAACCGATCAGTGAATATATAATGAATGCAATAAAAATAACAGATCCGTGGTTTCAAACACAAAAGAAGCTCACTGATAAGAAATAGTTGGTTGTTCAAGTTTCTTGCCAACAAAAATGCAGTGTTGTAACTTTTTCGTCGTTGTGGTGTTCATCATCAACAACTAGAAAAATACATCACACTCGTCACTGTTTGCATTTACAAATGATCAAGAAGCAACTCGGTGTATGTGTAATGTTTCCCAACAACAATTTAATCCGGTTTTCATCAGCTGCGTTTGAAAGCGCGATTTAATAGAGAGACAAGCCAACTTACTAAAACGATAATCACCAATATCCATTTAGGGTCACTTACATGCATACTAGAGATATACTGCTTGTCTATTTTGTAATCATGCATATCGTTTAACAAAATAATATTCTCAACAACATCTAATAAGCCGATTATTAATGCCAACAGTATATCGAAGCGCAGGAAATTATTAATGAAGGGCTGCTTTTCTTTTTGCATCAAACTGTACGATATCATGATTATTGCGCCGACATATCCTATGATAAAGAAAAAATCCAGCCACGTATTCACCTGCGCAAAATGCAAGAGGGAAACACCCTCGATATTTTTTTTCGCCAACGTGTCAAGGATTGCCTTCCCTTCATTGGCACTTGCTGTTTCAAGGCTAAATATTGGAAGCGACTCATGGTGATGAGTAATGTAAAAATTTTGCCCTGCTAAAACAGCAAAGACAATAATCAAAAGTGCCCATAAAATGAAATGAAGATTTTTCATTTTTCAGATTTCATTTTTCCAACAATGTAAGTGTGAGCATAATCTGGTTTTGTGCTTTTGTTAATGCAATTCGCAAAAACTTCACCTGTTCTTAAAAAATGTTCCGGACGAGCATGCAGCTCGTCTGTCCATCCGCCGTTTCCAACCGAGCCGCGTGAGTCGATATGAAACACAGAATCAGGAAACTCCTCATTTATTGATGCTCCCAGTTGGATCGCCATCTCGTTAAAAAGGTATATAATCGAATACAAAATCTTGCGTTGCAAATCTTCATTGGTGATGCCACGAATTTTCATCGGTGTGCTTAACCATGAGCTATGCCCTAAAAATTTTCTTACAAATGGAATATACCATCTCCATATTTTCAGGCCTCCTATCTTAGAAGAAGGGATCGGATAATCATAGCCTTGCGTGATAATCTGAATGTTCAGGAATTTACCGCTTTTTAAAATGCCATGTATCAAAGAATAATATTGAAGATGAAAAAACATCAGCAGCGCAAAAAAATCTTTTGAAAGATAGCGCACGCCTTCATTGAAATCATCGCGATTTAACGGAATAAATTTGCCATCTGCATTTTCGATCAGTTGCTGAGCCCACGAGCTGTGCAAATACTCATCACCAGGTTTCGATTCCAACACAGCAGCAAGTCGCCTTGAGCCTACCAAATCATTTCCTCCTCCGCTTATTAAAAAAACATCCGGGTGCAGAATAGACAATTCTTCAACGTAATGTCGCCCTGTCAGCATATTCAACAACCAGTCTCCTCCTGATGCAAGGCTATACACCGCAAAATTTTTTTCCATTGAGATGCGATCGATGATATCAGTGAGAATGATTGGATAGTTGAACCATGAATCCCCTTCAGCTAAAATAACTTTGTTGTTTGGTGATTTGCCTCGAAAGCCTGATTTCATCTTTTTCGTGAAGAGATTATTGCGTCGTTGATTTTTGATATCATCGAATATGCGCATGAGCCCCTCTACCTTTGAAATCTGAAGGATATATTTTTCATTGAGATCATAAATATGCTGAATAATATCAGACAGATCATCGGAATTGATCATGCTTCTTAATTGTAAAAGCCCATTGCTGGAAATCCTATTCGCCAGCAAGTGCTCTATGAGCATTTTTTTGGGGCCTTCCATATCGGATAGAGAAGTTGTCAGCGATGGAGGCTTAGAAATTATCATTCTCTTTAGTTATAGCAAATTAAATCAAACGTTCGGTTTGTATATTAATAAAAGTTCAGTGAAACTTCTATACCCCTTTAGGGTTATGCACGGCATTTGAAGGTTCCTTAACCAGTCGCTTTGCGCTGACATCACCAACCACGGCTACAAATTATGATTTGAAAGCACAGCATTCTTTAAAGAATCATATTCATGCTGATTGATTGCGTTAGCATCGAGCAAGTCTTTTAATTTTTTTATTTCATCGGCTGTGCTTCCCTTTTCGATCCGGGATTTGTAAGGCTCAGGCACATCTATTTCAGGAGATAATCCGGCGAATGGCTCAATAGCTCTATCAACATAAATCTTCAGCGAAATTTTTTCCTTGGAGCTGTCGTGATAAGTGATTACTCCATCAAGATAAGCAACGCGGTTGCCAATACCTGACACTATGAGTTTTTTCACTTTCGTTATTTCATAGGTCGAACCGCCCATGTTTCCCATTTCACGGAGCTTCACAATAAATCTATATTTCCTGTTGTTGGTTGGCGCAGCAATTTTTATTGTTTGGCCTTCGTAAAAGTTGTAACCGCATTTTGTGTAAACCGTATCATTTGAGAAATGCTGATAAGATTGAGCGAAAGATAAAGCGGGAAATAATATGAAAAATAAAATCAGGTTGCGCATGAACGTTAGTTTAAATTTTGAAACATATAAATTACTATGATCTCAGTTCGTGAGTATAGAAACCGGGGCAGCAGAAAGATATTCTGCCATCATTACCAACTATTGCTCCTTGATAATATCGATGAACGTATTGTGATCATAAACAGGCATGGGCCAATACTGCTCCTGAGAAGCACTGACATGGATGAGCCCGCGCTTGCCAGTGGCGATATTGATAAAGCCGAACACTTTATCCAAGGCAAATTCAGAAGAGATGCCGAATACCGGGTCGTTGGGGCTCAGGCCAAATCCGAGCATAGAGCCTGTTGGGAAAACATCGTCGGTAAGAGCTGTTTTGAGCTTGCTGCTGTCGCTAAAATAGGTGGCGAGCAGGGAATGCTTTGTTTTCACGGAATCAAAATTCGAGGCGTTAAGTGTGGAGATATAAAACCTCGTGCCCGTGGAATTGACGAGAAAAGGGGTGTAAAAAAGATCATTGTACCAGTGCTTGGATGCGGTGAGCGGATCGGCAAAGCCCGGGTTATAATCGTTGCTATCGAAGATGAAAGCAAGGTCAATGTTCTTGACCTGATCAGGGGTCATTGTCCCTTCTGCCATGGGCGCTTTGAAAGAGGTGTCGAACGTGGAGAAATAGGAGTTGGAGGGGAAATCATAACAATTGAAAGCGAGCCTCGTGAAAACATAAAGCTGTGGGCCGGCATTGCTGTTGTCTGAACTGCTTTTTTTGCAACTGGTGAAAGTGCATGCAAATAGCAGCACAACTAGGTAGCAGTTCTTTTGCATAAATTTGATTTAATGTTATGCTGCAAAAATAGATTTTTTCAACTATATTTTCCGCTGTTGTTGATGAGGAACACAAACAACGGAGCAATTTAAGAACAAGTTGGTCGCAATTTTGGATACGCTATCAGCATTCTGCTTATTTCCTTTTGATATAATAAACCGAATCGGGGAAGCCTGTAGCCTCAACATATTGCACATGCTGGGATTTGTCGAAAATAAAATCTATCCGTTTGATGATGCTGTCTGCTGCGCTTCTGTTATTATTATAAGAGTCAGTAGCGCGGGGTAGCATGGGTGATGTTGTATGTTGGTTGGATGCTCTTACCTGTACATTATTTGATGGTAGCACCACTGGAACTGCAGCATAGGAATAATCAAATCGCAGTAGGTACCCATCAGGCAAGACAACTTTCTGCTTGTATGCGCCGTAGGCTTTGCTCACATTCATTTCGGAAGCGCCCTTCCAATCTTTAGTCAATCTTTCACTGGCAGACAGGACTATCTTTTTATAAGGCGAACAGGCAATAGAACAGAAGAACAGAATTACAGATAGTATCGACTTCATGAGTAGTTAGTTTATATACATCAATTGCAAATGCTTGCTACATGAAATTATGTATCGGGAATGTAAGAGAATGTTAAAAATCGTCTTCCAACATTGTTGATAATGCGGGTAGCCATCAACGTTAGCCCAATAAGCTTCGCAAATATTTTATGTAGTATTCTGGTTTGTGAGACAAGAACCGAGGCTTTAGAACATCACCATCACCAGAAATAAGTTACTTCTCCTCCAGCTTCTCCAATTTTTTTCTTATTTCTGCTGTTTCTTTGATGGACAAAAATTTTTTATAAGTAGCTATCGCATTTGCGTTGTCCCCTTTTGCTGCATACATCTCGCCAAGAAAATCATACGTTCTGGATCTCTCGGGATAGTTTTTTATATTCATTTTGTATAAATCTTCTGCCTGCTTGAAATTGACTATAAACGAAGATTTGTAACTTCAGCATAAAATTTTTAATTGATTGCGATATGAGATGGTTTTTATTTTTGCTTTTATTGATTACAGGTACAATTAATTTAAAGGCTGCTACACTTGATGGCTACATTCTTACAAAAAATAATGATACAGTAAAATGCAAAATTAAAACCTACAGAACTGAGATTTTCAAAAAGGTTACCATGTTAGAGCTTTTCGATAAGGTTACTATAGAAGACTCATCCGGAAATAGCATTACATACAAAGCGAACAAACAAGAAATAAACGGCTTTGGATTGGTGCTCGATGATCAAAAATATGACTATGTATTAAAAGTGAATGAAGATAACGAATGGAAATTTCTGATCAGGAAAGTGCAAGGCGGCAGATTCAGTGTGTACTACAGCTTTTATTTTGCGAACGGTTACGGCGGTGGAGCTTCTTATCGCACGGACATATTTATGATAGAAGATTCTTCACAGAAAACGGTGACCGTAGAAGGCGGCATATTTTCTTCTTATAAAAAGAAAATAAGAAGATTCCTCAACAATGATAAAAATCTTATTGACTTATTTGACAAGCGAGTTCTTAATATTACAGATATCCCGAGATTCATTAAGGAAGCAAATGCTGTAAAGTGATTCATCGTCTTGCTTCATGCCCGCACGACTCAAAAACTCCGAATAAATTTTGGAAATATTTTATATGGCATTTTGTGTTATAAAAACATTTAATGTTGATTAATAATTAATCTTCTTAGCGACATAACACAATTGCAATATTGGCAGTAACTACTTTTTCATGAACAGTTTTTTGTATCGCTCACATTCTTCCATGTCATTTTTTGCCCAGCTAAGTGTTGGTTGTCCGCCACATCGTGTTTCTCCTTTGAAAGCATGTCTGATTAATTTATCATTGTCATAATAAAACCTGCATTCCATAGTGTTGCTTAATTTATTGCGGTCAAAATTTCCTGAACTTTCGTTGTAAGAATATTGACTTCCCTTGGTGTAAGTGAATATTAATTTGTTGTCCTGCAAATAATATTCGGTTATATTAACACAGCTTGAAAGCCCGATCCACTCTATGATCTTTACCAATTGGCCATTCTTGAAATAAGCAGTTAATTCTCCGCCTTCGTCAGTCGTGTGGTCTAAAAACTCATCGTTGTCAAGTTTTTTTATTGTGTAACCTGAGTCATTATTTATTTGCTGAACAATTTTTTGGATTTTATTAATCATAATGTTGTCAGTCTGGGAAAAGACTGAAAAGCTGAAAAGAAAGACCACCCAAAATAGCTTCCAGCTTTTTAGCCATTGCCTGTGAAGCCAATTAATATCAAATTTTTCTTTGCCGTCAGATAGCCATGGTGGCATCGGCACTTTGCAGTGGAGCATTGGAGGATTGCTTAGTATTTTCTGGCGATATGTTTCTTCAAGCGATGACTTCAGGTAATAACGAAAATCAATGATTGTCATCGATTTTGTAGATCTGTAAATTTGCAAATGGATGTCATACAAACTGGCATAGAGCCTTTGCAATGTCGGAGTAAGTTCAGCGAAAGTTATTGGGATTTTTTTGTCGTTCTTCTTCTTGTCTATTTTTTGTTGTTCATGAAAATCTTTGTCGCTATTCCTGATCTCAGATAAAATGAACTTATAATTCTCTGAAATTTTATTCCATGTCAAACTTCTTGCTAATTCAATCAGCTTAGGGATTGATTCCTGAATTTCATTCCCGAATTTCGTTAGAACCATATTTAAATGATCGATCTGTACGAGTTCAACAATTTGGCCTTCCCGAAAATAATCTTTTGGATAGCCGCCTAATTCTGTCGGCCTGAAAACATAGATATCAAATCCGGGCTCCTTATAATTCTTTGCCATTGGAGACATCTCTGCATAATGATACACTGAAACGCCATCTAATGATGCTCCTTCTTGTATCACAACAGGTGCTTTGAAATTTAACTGCCGGGCTGCAATAAATTGCCCCCGATTGTGATGGTTAAATAATTTAATAATCTTAAAACTTAGAACCATAGTAGTTGTGCGTGTAAAACAGTTTGCTGGCAGCTTTTCTACCTTGTGGTTTCATTGCGGTTGTTTATCAAATTGTCAATGACTGTTTCAACATATTCTTTGCCATCGATGTCTGTCAGATAAAGTCTTTCATCTGGCTGATTGGCTTCAGCAAAAACTGTCCCTTGTAAATATATTTCTAAAATTGTTTGTGGGGCACGCCCGCTTGTATCCTGCACAACTTGCGCTTTTGTGATATCTTTCCAATCCACGAAACCGAGTTTGTTAGTCCACAGCCCGGTTTTTGCAAGCTTCAATTTTGCACTTTTGTCGAGGAATCCTTTAATACCAACATAAGCTAAAAAAAAGCCAGCTGCACTTGTCCCGATTGGAATAAGTATGCTGTTTGCTCCTTTAGCACCTAACCAAATGCCGATTCCAATTAATGCCAGGCCCACAAGCGCAGAAGATATTTTTTCTTTTTTGGAGTTAAAATATACTGCTTCATATGCTGCAGGTTCGTTCAGGTTTATTTTATTTGTTGGTGCGATGCCTTTTATGTTATGGTAAGTTCCGTCGGGCATCTTTAGCCAATTCTTCTTGTTGTATGCAAATACAAGAAGCCCCGGTGTCAGTGATAAAAAATAGCCGTAATAGGTATCCGTCCTGGAAAGATAGTGTGCTGTTGCCGCCCAATGAATTAAGACGCAAATGCCTGATATTACCGCAACCGGCAAAAGGTAGACTGTAAGGTAAAAATTTTTTTGTCGGACAGATTTGTCAGCTTCGTCGTTTGTATAAATCATACAAGGTTTTTTTGAAAAGAAGACTGTCTGAAATTGTACACAACGCTATCGGGATGCCGTAGTTTCAAAATTTATATCTGCCGGCATAAGCGAAGTCAGATTAATGATTTTACGCTAAAGTTACAAAACCTAAAAGCATTTGCTCATGCCGAACATCATCAACAATAGAAAAGACTGAAATTATATGGATGATAATTCCTGTATCTTATCGGAGCGGTAAACAAAAACTCCGTTCTCATTTTTCAAAGATTGCTTATATATTGTTGTAGCTACTGTTTTGCCTGCAATGCTTCTGTATTTTTTTAGCCCACCAATCAATAATGGATCTATCACTTTAAATATTGCTGTAGCAATACCTTCTCCTGTGCGTTTTTCATTTCTGTTACCAGTTAAAAGCATTGGACGGTATATTTGCAAGCTTGATAAGCCTGTTTTCTTTATATCGTCTTCTGTCTCTCCTTTTAATCTTGAATAAAAAATTTTAGATGATGCATTAGCACTCGCCGCTGATACTAAATGATATTGCGCTATATTATTTCCCCTGGCTATTTCAGCAAGCTGCAAAGGATAGTCATGATCAATTTTCCGGTATTCAGTTTCATCCGGTGTTTTTTTACTGGTGGTTCCAAGGCAACAAAAAATGGCATCGCCTTTTATGGATGCTGTATAATCTTTTAAGCGCGTATAATCAATCACCAGTTGTTTCAGCTTTTTGTGTTGAAGCGGCAATTCTTTTCTTACTAAAATCAACACTTCATCATATTCGTCTCTATCTAAAATAATTTGTAAAAGATGGCTCCCGATCAAACCGCTTGCTCCTGCAATAATTGCTTTTTTCATATCCTTAAGTTATACATATTTATTTTCTGCGTCATGTTTTATTAGTTATACAGTCTGAGTTTGCGTAGGCACGAATAAGGATGCTTTTGATGCTGTGCTGTGTCTGCCCGCTTGCAGCAATACTTTTGTTGTTACCAGTTTTTAGTGCGGTATCTGCTCTGCCAGGATTTCGTAGCTCGCTTTGTCATAGTAAATACAGGTCATTTTGTCGATACAAACCGCCCATTTTTCAATGCCAAATGTTGTGCACATTTTAATGAATGTTGGATAATCTGTTTTGCCTTGCTGATGCTCTTTTAAATCCGCATTGAATTGTTCATTGTTCGGAGTTTCAGTAATTGTCAACACATCATACCTTGCGGCCGATGAAATTTTGTAATCATTCACACTGTAATAGTCGGTATGGCCGTCAGTTACAAAAGTTTCATAAAAGCTAACACCCAATTTTTTGATATCCTGAATGTATGCAGGAAAGTCTGCACCAGATTTTACTTTGCTGTGAGCTGTTTTGATTTGTTCTACTGTAAACATTTTTTTTGTTTTGATTGTTGAACGATTAATTGAATTACAATGCAAAGGTGCAACCGCTAAAATCCCTGTAATTGTAAAAAATCGTTTTCTACAGCAAGCGTTTGAAGTTTTCGGGTGTGTCGCCTGCGAACTGTTTGAAGTCTTTGATGAAGTGAGCCTGGTCAAAGAAATTGTTATCGTAACAGATTTCAGTTAACGATTTGGCATTGTTCAGATTGTTAAGAACTGTGTTGAAACGAACGATTGAGGCAAATTTTTTGGCTGTTGTGCCAACTACTTTTCTAAATCGATTTTCAAATGGGCTTTGGCTGATAAATAATTTTTCGTTCAACTCTTTTATGCGGATGGTTCCGTTGCTTTGATAAATAAGTTTAACCGCTTCAACAATCAACTTGTCGGTTTCAATGTCTTTGAGTTGTGAAACTAAAAACTGCTCAACAACCTTTATTCGATTTTTGTCGGTGGTAGCGGCTGCCAATTTTTCTTCTGCTTCCGCTACGCTGTTTCTGTCGAAAACATTGTCGAGTGAAAGGCTTACATTAAATAGTTCGTTGGCAGGATGCGTGGCAAAATGTGTAAAACCAATTTCAGTAAAGTAAACCAATATGGTTCCGATACCGGCAGAGCTTTTGAATATTTTATAGCTGTCAGTAATCCCGGTAATTCCTGCTGAAGACAGTCTGCTTTCTCTATTTTCTTTTATGGCAGCGAGTTGCCCTTTGTATTGAAAACCGATAACAAGTCCTGATGAAGGGAAAACTTTATACTTATTTTCCAGTTCATTTTCCGGCACTACAAAATATTTGATCTAGGGCTTTAGCTGTTCTGTCGGAAAATGTTTGTCAAATTTCATTTGCTTGTCGTTAGAAGCCGATGAATGATTTGCCGATGATTGTTATTGAGTCTGCCAGCATTATGGCAAGCCTGATGTTGGGCGTTCGTTGTTCTTCTCGTCAAATGTGGTCTGGGAATTTTGCAGCAAGTCTTGGATACATATTTTTCAAATCATCGCTTTCTTCTTTCCATTCAGTTCCTGTCGTGTCGTGATTTTCTTGAAATGGATAAGGCATTTCTTGTCCTGTAATTTCTTCAAAAATAGTTGAAGGAACATAACCCAAGCCTTCCCATTCAATTTCGTCCATCGTGTCTGTGTCAAACTCAACCAGGCTTTCAGGGTCTTTAATTGTTTTGTAGTAAAAGTCTTTGCCCTGTCCAATTACCCGTTCTCTAAAATCGTTAAAGCTATCGTCGCTACAGCCACCGTGAATAATGTAAATTGCTCCCCAAAGTTCCCAAGTATTTGCTTGTCCTCTGAAATATCTAAATCTGTTGCCAAACAGGATAATGTCGTCAGGTGTCAATTTGCGAAGCTCTTTTGCTAACTCTTCTTGTTGTTCTTCAAAGTCGCCATTTGAATTGTCTTTTGTTGTTTGTATAATTTTCCAAAACTGGTCTTCGTCCATTAATTTGTCTGACGAGGTGAAGTTTGTGTTTTTAGGCGGCTCAAGATCTGAGCTTTTTTTTGTCCCGCCGAAAAGTTTGTCAAATAGTCCCATAATTATTTTTGTTTCTTGAAACGGAATGTCACTTTATAATGACTGCCAACGATCGAGGCGTGCCGCAGTGCTGGTATTCATATCTGTTAGCCGATTGCTGAAGCCTGGTCAATGATTTTATGCTGAAGTTAATACAAATGCTCAATAGAATAATGTCCGCCGGAACCGAAGCCCATTAATGATTTGCCGTTGATTGTTATTGAGTCTGCCAGTATTGCGGCAAACCGAATGTTGGCGGTAGTTTTAGTCACGCAAGCTATATGCTATTTTTTGAAAGTCTGACTTGAACTTGTCTTTGTTTTCCAAACTCGACCAACACAAAAGTTTGTAATAGTAATCTCTTGTTTCGATGAGGCAAACATAATAATAAATATCAACCTTCGAATCCTTGTCAAAATAGGATGCATCTATTTCTAAATAATTATTTTGTCCCTTTTTAAAAACGTTCGGGTTTGATATTGTTCTTTTTTCTTCATCTTTCAAAAAGTCCTTCACGAAGTAGTCGTAGTATTCATTTATAGAGGCAAAGTTTAATTCAGCTAACTTCAGATCTACGTTTGGGTCTTCTATGACAAAACCAGCAACGTCTTTAATAACATTTTTGAATTGAACAGATGCGGCGCTGTTAAGCCCGACTGTTTTAGTCATATAGTCTGGAACGCTGATAAAAAATTCATGCCCAACTCTTAATTCTTTGATTGCTGTTTGTCCTTGACTTTTTAATGTCGCAAGCATAATGGACATTAGAAATGTCAATTTAATAATTCTCATAATTGTCTCATGTTTTGGTGTCTTGAAAAATTGCCGCCAACGACCAAAGCTTGCCGCAGTGCTGGAATTTTATATCCGTCAGCCGATATCGAAGCCCGGTCAATGATTTTATGCTGAAGTTAATAATAAATGCTCAATAGAATAATGTCCGCCGGAACCGAAGCCCATTAATGATTTGCCGCTGATTGTTTTTGAGCCTGCCAGCATTGCAGGAAACCTGATGTTGTGCGCAGTCTTACCTTTTTAAAAAAAGCTTCATTGATTGCCCCTCTATTTTGTATTTTATCAGCAACTTTCCATTCTTGATTTTATAATCTGTCATAAAGTTATGCGCATAACCTTGTTCGCTTTTGATAATAAAAGTGACAGTCTTTTGTTTTTCAGAAATTACATAGCTGCCTTTGCCGAGAGATGTCGTGTCTCGTGTAAGATTATAAAATCCATTATTCAAAAATTCAAAATGCATATCCGATACAGCTTGTTTTAAGTCTGATTTTAATTTTTCTTGGTCTTCTGATTTATTTGTCGGAGTAGCTACAAACAATGAATCTTTGTCCAAATTGAAATACATCTTGCCGTCTATTGTTGAGATTGCAAATACAGTCCAAGTGCCATTCAGTTTATTTTGTCCAATAGCACTATAAAAAAATAATGTTGCAATTATTGTCGGTAATAAGCACTTCATATGCATAATTAATAAGGAAGCTGAAGTTGCGCACAACGACCGAGGCTTGCCGCAGTGCTGGAATTTATTTCCGTCCGCCGATTGCTGAAGCCCGGTCAATGATTTTATGCTGAAGTTAATACAAATGCTCAATAGAATAATGTCCGCCGGAACCGAAGCCCATTAATGATTTGCCGCTGATCGTTATTGAATCTGCCAGCATTGCAGCAAACCTGATGTTGGCTGCCGTGCTTGTTAATCTACCAATGTGTCTTTCAGTGTCATTAATAATTTTGTCACCTTTATATCATCTAAGTTGTCTGCCGTGTATTCTCTGTAAACTTTTTCGCCGTCACGAAATACTACCTCAAACTTATTATCAAAAGCATCTATTCTAATGTGTTTTTGGTCTGCACGAAGTCCATTGTCAACAGAACGAGAAATAATTAAAACATGAACGGAAGTGCCAAGTCGAAAAAATTTGTCCTCGCCATTTTGTTTTAAAGTCCGGATAAATTGTCTAATAGGCTTAAGTCTTTCAAAGCCATGATGGTTGTCAATAAGGTTATTAATGAAATTCTCAGTCGTTGTCCAAGAGTCGCTAAAGCGTTTTAAAATTTCTGTTGTCCTTTCGTCCATCTTTTAGTTTTGTCAGTCGAGAGCTGCATAGGATGGCAGCCAACGACCGAGTAATTGCGAAGGCTTGGAATTTTTGTTTGTCCAGCCCGGATGCAGTACCGTAGCAATTTACTGCCGATTAATCTTCCGTCTGCCAAGCTTTTGCAAATACTTTTGTTAGCGGTTCGTGCTTCCTATATTTGCTACCAAATTTCTTTGGGCCCACATTAATTAAAATTCAGCAATTATAATGTTTCATTTCGCACCATTGCCATTGTGAGGTGAATAAAATTGGTTTATGCCTGTAAGTTGTTGTGCTGTTATTTTCCATTCATTATTTTCTTTAATAAAAACTTGTGTTATCATTTTATATTCTGTTTCCCCTTGTTTATAATTATGGTCCGGGATATTATAAGCTTTGTCGGCAATAATTTTTTCCTCGCTCTGTACTACAGCTATGTCAGGGCTAAGGAACCTCAGGTTTTTGAAATCCAGTTTTATAGATGTCAATGCCAGGCAGCAATCTGTAATAGCATGTAAGTGAGCTTGTATTTCTTTTTTGCCTTTCCAAAACATCCCTATATAATTAATAAAAGAAGCATCATCTGTATAGAATTTGCAAAACGCTTCAAAGTCATGCTTGTTCCATTCCTCTTCTTGTTTTTGAATGATGGATTTAATAATTGTTTCCCTTGTAATGCTGTCCTTTTGTTGTCCAAATGATATAATATTTAAGGAAGCAAAAAGAAAAGTCATAAATACTTTTTTCATCGTTTTAATTTTAAGAGTGTTGAATCGCATGACCGCCAACGCATCCGGATTGCCGCAGTGCTGGATTTTATTTCCGTCTGCCGATTGCTGAAGCCCGGCTCATGATTTTATGCTGAAGTTAATACAAATGCTCAATAGAATAATGTCCGCCGGAACCGAAGCCCGTTAATGATTTGCCGTTGATTGCTCTTTCGTGGCGCCAGCATTGCAGCAAACCTGATTTTGTATGCAGCCTTACTTTTTTCGCCAATCAATCAAATCAAAATCTGTCAATAGTCGACAAGGATTATTGTCATTGTCAAAGCCAATATAAGTAGCATATCGACCGTCCCCTAATCCAGAACTAAATGCAATTATGTTTACATTTTTATAATTAATGTTTGCGTAGAGGTTTTGATTTTTGTCAAGTCCTTTGGTAATCATGTCCATTATTTGAGATTGTGATGCTGTGTCCAAAGCCTGAAGGTTGTTATAACTGCTATCATCGATAAATCCACCGATTCCACTATCAACAGGATAAAAATATATTGAGTCACCAAAAATAGATATTTGCTCTTGTCCTTCTTTTAAAGCAAATTCCCAATGGTCAACTGGTTTGTCAGAAAATAAGATTCTACTAAATGCTACAAATTCATTCTGTTTAATTTTTGCTATTGCCAATTGCACTGGAAATTTTCCAATGGGAAATTTTGTTAAAAAAGGTTTTTTATCATACATCCACCATGGCTCAGAAGCAATTAAACCTCCATTTTGAACATCAATATTTCCAATGTTTAAAGAGTAGAATTTAAGCAAGAATGTATCCTCTTTGACTTGAGTTCCTTGAAAAAAAGCAGTTTCGAATATTTCTGGTTTGGCAGTTACTTTATATGACATAATCTTAACTGTGTCATGAGTTGTACCCTGATAAACTTGTGCAAACAATTTATTATTTTCCGAAAAGTTGGTACAAAAAATAAAAAGAAGTACAATTAATAAACGTCTCATAAAGGTTGCAGGCTAACGACCGAGGCTTGCCGCAGTGCTGGGATTTTATTTCCGTCCGCCGATTGCTGAAGCCTGGTTTTTATTTTATGCTGAAGTTAATAATAAATGCCCAATAGAATAATGTCTGCCGGGACCGAAGCCCATTAAAGATTTGCCGCCGATTGTTATTGAATCTGCCAGCATTGCGGCAAACCTGATGTTGCCTGCAGCCATTAGATTAAAGCATGTTATTCAATTATTGTGTCGTTAGAGCTTTCGTCTTTGATATTGTCAAGCACTTTTTGGTATTTACCTTTTTTTATTAAGGCTTGAAAAAAGCGTATTGCTCCGAAAATTATTGCTCCCCATGCAATGATATATCTGCCGCCCATTGCAGATGATGTGTATGTCCAGACAGTGATTATAATTCCTATTAGACAAATAACCCCACCAGCCAGCATGCTTGAGTCAACTGAATCCAACACTCGTTTTGCCGTTGTCCCAAGTGACTTTAGAATTAAAGAAGCGCTTTCATCATTTAGACCTTTTGCGGCAAGCCCCTTTTGGATATCTTCGTTCGAAGCACCATTTGCTTTTTGCTCAAAAGCATATTCCCAAATTGATTTTGTAAATTCATTCGAAGCAGTATTTTGTGCTTGTTCAATTTTGCGGTCTCTTGTCGATTTTATGTTATCAGCTACAGATTCAAAAACTTTGGTGTCCAATTTGCGACGAAGGAATTCATCATGGAGAATGGTCAAAGCTTCAGGTGTTAAATCTTGCCCTTCGCTTTGAGCTAGATGGATTAATTCGCCGTCTGTCATTCGTGAATAATTCTCTTTAATTAATGCCGTATCAATCATGATTTAGGTTTTTAGATTAAGGTTGTAGTTTGGTTGCGCACAACGACCGAGGCTTGCCGCAGTGCTGGAATTTTATATCCGTCAGCCGATATCGAAGCCCGGTCAATGATTTTATGCTGAAGTTAAAACAAATGTTCAATAGAATAATGTCCGCCGGAACTGAAGCCCATTAAAAAATTTGTTGCTGATTGTTATTGAGTCTGCCAGCATTGCAGCAAACCGAATGTTGTGCGTTCGTTTTTAGTGAGGTTCTAAACTGGGCCATTTTTTACCATCTCTCAAATAACAGTTAAAAAAGTTTTCTATTTGCCTTTCTTTTTCAAGCTTGAACTCACGAGCGCCATGTCCGCCACCTTCAAATAGCGTAAGCCGAAAAGGCTGTTTCAGTTCATAAAATTTATGTGCAAGATCAAATACCTGAGGAGTCGTTACAACCGCGTCGCCTGTCCCCTGAATAATAAAAATGGGAGTTGTTTTACAAATATTTTCGGCGAACTCAATAGGAGATCTTCTTTTTATAAAATTCTCTTTGTCTTCACGGTATTCGGGTAACCATGCATAGAACATGCTATCAGAATTGAAATTTGTATGTTCTATTGCTTGTTTAAAATCGGCGATACCGGATACTACAACAGCAGCTTTTATTCTGTTTGTTTTTGTCAAAGCTAAATAGGTCATCATCCCTCCGCGGCTGCCTCCTATCATACCAATTCTGGAAGTATCAGCACTTTCGATATTAGTAAGTAGAGGAATCAAATTGAGTACATCATCTATATCTTTGCCGCCAAATTCCTCATTCCCCTCGCCACCTGCATTTCCTCTATATTGACTGGCAACTAAAATATAGCCATTGCAACTTAGGTGTCCATATAGTGCTATAAAAGAATAGTCATTAATAGCTGAGTTTTCTCTGTTGCCACCTCGATTATAAATTATACAAGGATATTTACCCTTTTTTTTAGGTATTGACATGTAACCTTTTACTTTGAGGCCGTCAGACATGTATGTAATATGATAGAAATTAACAGAGTCAATTTTTTTTATATCATAGGTAAAGTATTTTCCATCACTTTTAACAATGCTATCTGGTAAGGAGAAAGCTATTTGTTCAATAATTTTTCCATTTTGCGATTTTACTGTCAAATACATAACCGTCAATAATACTAAGTTGATATATTTCATGGTAAGTATTTTAAGTTTGACTAACGCTATTTATACCTCTGCATATTATTCGCATGCTTCACATTACTTTGAATTATTAAATTGATCTTTTGTCGGACGGTTGGTCATAGAATTTAGGCCAACGTCTCGCACAAAAATAATGCACAACGGTTTTGGCTTTGCGATCGGGCGGGAATTTTAAAAAAGTCCGCCGACAACTGAAGCCGATTAATAATCAATGTACAAAATATCTTCTATTGTTCAATCTTTAGCATCATGCTGGAACTAACGCTGATGGTTAGTTGAAGTTGAAGTGATCTCGTCTGTCCCCCGACTGCCGCCAAACCGTTTGTTGTAGGCTGTGTTTTTACTTCGTCATTTCGTCTGCCAGCTTCACTGCATTATATGCATTTACAATGCCACCGCTTTTGCTCATTTTGCTGAAAGGTATTTTGTTTTTAATCCCTGAACTTGCCGGAGGGATAACCATTACATCAGGCTTGTAAACTGATTTTACAATTATCTCTTTTATTTGTTTTGCAGTAAGCGAAGGGAAATATGATTTTAATAAAGCCGCTACGCCAACAACAACCGGGCAGGCAGCGCTTGTTCCGCTACTTGATTCATATTTATTGCCAGGAACAGTTGAATAAATAGCCGTGCCTGGCGCAAATAGGTCAACTGTTTTCCCGCCAAACTGAGAGAAACTGCTAACCAAACTATCATTCATTAGAGTTGTAGTTGCACCTACTCTGATATAGCTATCATGTTCTTTTCCATTTGAACCCATGCCCATCAAATATTTTTCTTTGTCGAGGCACAATCCATCATTGCCTGCTGCATTTACTATTAACACATTGTGTTTATATGCATAATCAAACGCTGTTCTGAGTTCTTTTTCATGTTCGTCAATCCATGGCGTAATGCCAAAACTCATATTGATGACAGATGCGCCGTTATCAACTGCATAATGAATCGCCATCACAATGTCTTTGCTGATTGAGCCGCCGCCCTGAACTGAAGTGACTAATGGCATGATTTGCACATTATCTGCAATGCCCCTGATGCCAATACCATTATTCCTGTTTCCGCAAATTATCCCTGCTATGAAAGTAGCGTGCTCTCCAACAATTTCCGGCAAATTAATTGAAGGCGTGCCATAATTTTTATCATTAAAATCATCCGGATTATCACCAATAGTTTTTCTATAATCATTGGTGGTATCATAAGTATCTCTGTAGGTATATTGATTGATGAAATTTATTAAGCCATTAAAACCCGGACTTATTTGCAGCCTGCTATAAAAGCGGCTCAATGTAATTGTTGTCGGAATTGTTTTTACAAAAGTTCTCAGGAATAAATTAGCAGCGGAATCATAAAGACTGGAAGAGGAAAGTGTTGAAAATGGGATTTCTTTTATTTTATTGTCTTTGTATTCCGGCAACAGCTTATCTACATATTGAATAAGTTTAGAAGAATCGGATTGAAGTATAGTTATCGCCTGGAAGAACTTATATTTTTCAAGCATCATTTTTTTTGCGGTCTGATAAATATCATACTGAACTTTATCATCGCTTTTCAATTTCGTTGAGTCAATATTTTCGAAATGTTTTTTCCATGCTTCATAAACAAGCACTTCAAGGGCTGACTGTTTGGTTTGAGCTATATTGTTTTTGTTTGCAATAAAACACCAGCCATGAACATCATCTGCATAACCATTGCCATCATCATCAATTCCATTTCCTGCAATTTCTTTTTTATTAGTCCAGATAAAATCTTTTAAATCTTCATGTGAGGTGTCCACGCAATTATCTATAATGGCAACAATAACTGTTTTCGATTTTCTTCCTTTCAAATAATTATATGCTTCATCCAGGCTTATTCCGGGAATAGAATCTTTTTTCCAATCAGCCTGCCACCAATCTTGCGGTCTTTTCGCCGGATGTTCTGCGCCTGATTGTGCATAGCTGAAAGAACTTGCCAGCAGAAGAATCGCAATTAGTTTGTACATGGTTTGAAGTTTGGGCAACATAGCCTACAACGACCGAGGCTTGCCGCAGTGCTGGGATTTTATATCCGTCCGCCGATTGCTGAAACCCGGTCAATGATTTTACGCTGAAGTTAATAATAAATGCTCAATAGAATAATGTCCGCCGAAATCGAAGCCCATTAAAGATTCACCGCCGATTGTTCTTACTTCTGCCAGCATTGCGGCAAACCTAATGTTAGCCGAAGTATATTAGTTACTTACCTTTAAGTCGTTTGATTTTAAGTAATTTCAAAGTCAATTTGAGGTTTTCAAAGTTATGTGTCAAATAGTTTAGAATTTTGATAGAGCTGCCGTCTTTCAAATTAATAACTATTGTCTTCATTAATATATCACCTAAATATATCGAATCGGAATAGCCTTCTATATCATTAAGAGAATATTCTTTGACTGTAAAAAATATAGCATCTTTTTGAATAATTGAGTTTTGAGAAAGTGTGATAATTGAACGATAGTTTTTTAAAATTCTTCCCCAGAAGAAAATCATCCAGCTTATTCCAAGTGGAACCATCGAAAGCCCGATGTACATTGCTATTTTATTTTTCTCTTTTGCACTTAATATGTCAAGTATTGTCCTTCCATAAATTATTATAACAAGCCCAAGGGCTATGAAAACTACAAAGCCGATAAACATTAAGCTAAATGTCAAATAATTAAATCGTGTCTTGAAGTCTTGCATTTTATTTCGGCCAACGACCGAGGCTTGCCGCAGTGCTGGCATTTGTGTTCCGTCTGCCGACTGCTGAAACCCGGTTTTATTTTAGCTGAAGTTAATACAAATGTTCAATAGAATATTGTCCGCCGGAACCGAAACCCATTAAAGATTTGCCGCTGATTGTTATTGAGCCTGCCAGCATTGCGGCAAACCAGATGTTGGCTGCCGTTAAAGTCTCGCGTAACCTAGCGTTTCAATCTCTTCTATGTTTTTTGTCAGATAGGTCTTACCGTCTCTCAATAAATATAGGTTGTCGCAAATGCCAGTAATGTGTCTAAACATATGATCGGTCAAGAGTATTCCCTTATTTTCTTTTTCTGCTAAAAGCAATTCTTTTACCTTGTCTATTTGAAGAGGGTTCAAATGTGTAAAAGGCTCGTCAAGCATGATAAATTGCGATTTTGATTTGACTATAACATAAAGCTCGACGAGCCTGCGCTCTCCACCTGACAAAATCTTTATAGATGATTTATAGGTATTTGCAAACTCTGGGAACTTCTTTTCGAAAGGCGAATAATCTAAATCAAAATCTTTGAATATCCGTTTCAATGAAAGCCCTTTTGGTATAAAATTAAATTGCGGGAGATAAAGCAATAGCTCCGGGCGTTTGAATGCCTCGTATTGAGAGGTATTGTCGAATCGTACGGACTTTTCAGATTTCAAACTGCCATAGATGATTTTCATTAAGCAAGATTTTCCTTGCCCATTTCTTCCTAGCAAACCTGTTATTTTCCCTGTTTCACATTTCAAATAAATATCCGACAATATTTTGCGGCCATTGAACTCAAGTTGTATGCCATCTGCTTCGAATTTGTGGCTCATCGGAATTTGTTAACCTGTGTAATTAAAAAAATGAACAATGCAAAGTCAAAGATGAGCGTAGCCGCCCAAAGCAAGCTTTTTGAAACTCCTAAATTTTGATAATAATAATATTCTTTGCTTTTGTATTCATTGATAAAATAATATGTCAAACCAAGAGTAACTGCTTTAAACCAAAAGAGCATTGAAAATATTCTAAACCCATACTTCCAAAACAGTGTCAGGCTACATATGGCAATTATCACTGAAGCAAGAAGAAAACTTCTATAAAAAGTCCAAAGAAGGCGTATTGTTTTGAGGAGTCTCATTTTAATGGCAGCCAACGACCGAGGCTTGCTGCTGTGCTGGGATTTTATATCCGTCAGCCGATGACAGGAGCCGATCAAAAAACTGTCGATGAAGTTAACAACAAATGCTGAAAAGAATTACGTCTGCCCGATATTAGTTGATGGTATTACAAATGCCGATTGTTCTCCTGTCCGCCAGCATAGCAGCAAACCGAATATTGGGCGTAGTCATTTGTCTATAAGATTTGTGAATATTTAAATTTTAATTACTGACAGATAAATAACTTAAAAATGCGTCAAATGAAGATGCAATTATTTCAGGGTCTATTGTTCCAATGTCCAAATATTCGATACCAATAATTGAACTGTCGAGTTTATTGAAAGCATAACCAAAGCTTGAACCATTACTTCCAAAAAAGAAAAGGCTTTTACTTTGTTCAATAAAGTCATAATATGGGTTTAATTTCAAAATGTCTTCAATTTGCCAGATATTAAAACATTTTCCTCCGTCAATGCAGCCTGAGGCGCCATTATAATTCTTCATAAAATGAAGAAATGTTTTATCTATTGTGAAATCAATTTTTTCTAGTAAAGCTGAAAAAACAGTTTCACTCGGTGGACTATTTTTATTAATTCTTCCCAAAAATGAATTAATGTCTAACATGCTTTATTTACAATTGAAGAGTCTGACAATGTTTTTTGTATTTGATTTTTGGAAACTTGGTCTGATTACGCACAACGACCGAGGCTTGCCGCAGTGCTGGATTTTTATATCCGTCTGCCGAGTGCAAAAGCCAGGTCAATGATTTTATGCTGAAGTTAAGAACAAAAGCTCAATAGAATTACGTCTGACCGAACCGCTGCTTATAGCGAACAAAAAGTGAGGGCTTATTCGTCAGCCAGCATAGCAGCAAACCCCATGTTGTACGCTGGCTTTCTGTTTATTTCTGTAATATCAAATTTTTTAAATTAATACTTCCACAATTAATTTCTTTCTCTTCCATTAATGAGTGTTCAGGAGTACTTTTATATCGTGAAATTCTATAAAAAAGATTTTGTCCTTTTATGGTCAATCCTGTTCGCAAAATGCCATTTAGTCCTTCAGGCATCGGGCGAAGTATTACAACATAAAACCCACTTGATTCTTTTGGATTGATAGTCCGTTTTAATGAAGATGGCTTAGAAAGACTATTGTCCAAAAAAGATTTTAAACCTGTCAGACCATAACCATACAATTGTTCTTTATCAATTGTCATTGTATCGGGTGGAACCAATACTTTACTGTACTCACCGGGTATCCCTGGAACCTCGTATGAATCTATAGGGAAATCAATCTTCAATACTAGCGGCTTATCTGTTTCATTTATTATTCGAGTCCAAAATATAGTTTTAAAATATTTGTTTCCATTAGGGTCAGTGTATGATTCACCTTTTGGGCCGCCGTTTTGTACGATTAGGTGCTTACCCATAGAATCAGTATACTCATAATTCCTTACCGAATTTATTGTTTCTATATTAACAGTTTCCGGCTTTGATTTACTGCCTTGCTTACAGGAAAAAAGTCCTGCAGTTGCAATGACTATTAATAGTATACTTTTTCCCATTTTTTTATTTGCCTACCATCTGTGGTGAGCTTGCGTACAACGACCGAGGCTTGCCGCAGTGCTGGAATTTATTTCCGTCTGCCGATTGCTGAAGCCCGGTCAGTGATTTTATGTTGAAGTTAATACAAATGCCCAAAAGAATAATGTCCGCCGGAACCGAAGCCCATGAATGATTTGCCGCTGATTGCTCTTGAGCCTGCCAGCATTGCGGCAAACCTAATG
>DATGIX010000198.1:0-25010 GCA_035295505.1 Puia sp.
CAAATCATTTTTAATAAAAGCTTACAGTCAATAAAAAATTCTGGCAATCCCGGAGCATTCGATTACGAGCGATATTGTGCATTTCAGGGAATTTATTATCAGGCATTTTTGAAATCTGGAGAGTTTGTTTTAATGAAAGAGAAAAATGAAAATGCTATTAAGAAATTCTTATTTGTTGCACAGGAAAAAACAGTAAGCGTTTTTCAGAAATACATTTCCGGTAATAAAGAAAAAGGATTTGCTGAAGCATTATTGATTGGCTACAAAGATGACCTTGATAAAAATTTAGTACAATCATATACTAACACAGGTGTCGTTCACATCATCGCCATTTCAGGAATGCAGCTTGCATTAATTTATGGTTTCCTGATTATTATTTTCAAGCCGTTTCAAAAGTTTGGCTTCGTTCGATTTCTGAAACCACTCGTCATTATTACCATGCTCTGGCTCTTTAGTTTAATGTCAGGCGCGTCTGCTTCTGTGCTGCGTGCAGCAGTCATGCTCACGTGCATTGTAATCGGCGAAAGCTTTTCTAAGAAAGCTTCTATCTATAACAATCTTGCTGCTTCAGCTTTTCTATTATTATGCTACAATCCTTTCTGGTTGTGGGATGTGGGCTTTCAGCTTTCTTATACAGCAGTATTAAGTATTGTGATTTTCATGAAGCCAATTTATAATCTCATTTATATTCAAAATAAAATATTGGATTTTGTCTGGCAATTAAGCGCAGTTACTTTGTCTGCGCAAATACTAACAACACCCATCAGCATTTTTCATTTCCACCAATTCCCGAATTATTTTTTACTTACTAACTTAATTGCAGTCCCGCTATCAAGCATTATTTTATTTGGGGAATTATTATTGTGCGCCGTTTCTTTTATTCCATTTATCGCAAAATTTATCGGCATCATTTTACAGAAATTGATTTGGCTCTTGAACAGTTTTATTGAGCACATGGAAACAATGCCTAGCTCGCTCTGGGAAAATCTTCAGATAAATATTTTGCAATTAATTTTCTTATATGCATTCATTATTGCAATCTCAATCTCGATGATGAAAAAAAAGAAAAATTATTTACAAGTTGGATTAATCGCACTACTCAGTTTTTTTTCATTAAGAACTTTCTCATTCTGGCAAACATCTCAGCAAGAAAAATTAATTGTTTATAATGTTCCTCAACATCAGGCAATTGATTTTATCTCCGGCAGAGATTATGTTTTCAAAGGTGACAGCATTTTGGAAGAAGATGGATTTCTGAAAAATTTTCATTTAAAGCCATCAAGGATAATGCATAGAATTTCAGAAGCAGATTCACTCTCAGATTTAGAAAAAGGTTTTAATATATTTCAATTAAACAATAAAAGGGTTTTGATAATCGACCAGAATATTTCTTTCATTACTTCCCAAACAAAAATCAAAGCCGACCTTATTATCATTTCAAAAAATCCCTCTCTAAAAATTTCTAATCTGGCAAATGCTTTTGAATGCAGGCAATGGGTTTTTGATGCTTCCAACAACAATTGGAAAGTAAGCAAGTGGAAGAAAGAATGTGAACAAATGCACATTCCCTGCTTTGATGTTGTTGATAAAGGTGCTTTTGTGATGAATACGGATTAACATAAATTTGCAGCTTCTTTAATTTCACGCAACGAAGCAAAGAATGCCACGAGCGCAACGATTATTTAATATTCAAGCATTCTCTTTGCGACCGTTGTCTTCGTTGCTTCGTTGCGTGAAAAAAATACTGCAATGACAAAAAAAATTCAATCTGCACTCATTTCCGTTTTCTACAAAGATGGCTTGGATAATATCGTGAAGAAACTTCATGAACTCGGTGTTGTTATATATTCAACTGGCGGAACACAACAATTCATCGAATCATTAAAGATTCCTTGCGCGGCTGTAGAATCGCTCACGACTTATCCCTCTATTTTAGGTGGTCGAGTAAAAACGCTCCATCCATCAGTGTTTGGTGGCATTCTGGGAAGAAGAGATAATGAAACAGATGTGAAAGAAATGCAGCAGTATAAAATCCCTGAAATTGATTTGGTGATTGTTGATTTATATCCTTTCGAAGAAACGGTTGCAAAGACAAATGAAGATGCTGCGATTATTGAAAAAATTGATGTTGGCGGTCCTTCCATGATTCGCGGCGCCGCAAAAAATCATAAACATGTTGTTGTTGTCGGTTCAAAAAATGAGTACGCTTATCTCGAAAAATTACTGAACGAACAAAACGGTGAAACAACTTTAGAACAAAGAAGATTGCTTGCTGCAAAAGCTTTTGAAGTTTGTGCGCATTATGATGTTGCTATTGCAAAATATTTTGTCCCGTCAGAAGGTGATTATTTTTTAGAATCTGTTCCAAATCCAAAGCACATGCGCTATGGAGAGAATCCGCATCAGCATGCAGTTTTTTATGGTGATTTAAATGAATTTTTCGAACAATTAAATGGTAAAGAAGTCTCTTATAATAATCTGGTTGATGTTGATGCAGCCGTGCAATTAATCCAGGAATTTTCAGAAACAACATTTGCGATTATCAAGCATACGAATGTTTGTGGTATTGCAGCGAGAAATACTTTAAAAGATTCGTGGGATACTGCTCTTGCCGGTGATCCTGAAAGCGCATTCGGTGGAGTGCTTGTTTGCAATGCATCTGTTGACAAAGCAACTGCTGAAGCCATTAATGAAATATTTTTTGAAGTGTTGATTGCTCCTTCATTTGATGAAGATGCATTGACAATTTTACAGTCAAGAAGAAATCGTATTCTTTTAAAACAAAAAAAACAACCAACGTATAAAGAACAATACAAATCATTATTAAATGGCGTGCTTGTTCAACAACATGATGAAGGCAGCTATACTGAATGGAAAGAAGTTGGTGGCAGAGAAACGACTATAGAAGAGAAAGAAGATTTAAAATTTGCAAATCTTGTTTGCAAACATTTAAAATCAAATGCAATTGCACTGATAAAAAACAAACAACTGGTAGGCAAAGGTTGTGGGCAAACTAGTCGTGTCGATTCCCTTCGCCAATCCATTGAAAAAGCAAAACAGTTCAAATTTAATTTGCACGGAGCGGTTCTTGCATCTGATGCATTTTTCCCTTTCAATGATTGTGTTCAGATGGCTCATGCAGAAGGAATTGAAGCTTTCATTCAGCCAGGCGGTTCTATCCGAGATAAAGATTCAATTGAATATTGCGTTCAAAACAAATTGGCAATGGTAATAACGGGAATGAGGCATTTTAAGCATTAGCCAGTTCAGAGTTGTGAGTTCAGAATTCGGAGTCTATTCATGCCATTTGAATTTCTCAACTCTGAACTCACAACTCCTGACTAAAAATTCTCTCACATGTCCCAATAAACTTCTTCTTTCAAAAAAACTTCGTACACTTCCCGCCAACCAGAGAACATTGGGTCTGTTCCTAAAAAATGATTGTGCCAGATTGTTGTCATTAATCCATTCACTTTTTTTATCGCCCGATAATAATTCAGCAATTCATCCATCGCTTGCTGAGAAGTAAAATTTTGTTCATAAAATGAATTCGCATCCATAAAACAAAATGGGAAAATCTGTAGATTGGTTTGTTCCTCTTTTTCTAAATCATACCAAAAAAAAGAAGATGCCACAGAAGCCCTGAAACCATTGATGCTTCCATATCCCATTGAAAAATCCCTTTCGATCCCAGCATTGATTAATTGCCTGTAAGTTTCCGGAAAACTCATCCTGATATAATGCTGCCTGCTATTAATAATTTTTTTATCAGCGATATATTCCAACCATTCTATTTCTTCTTTCAATATATTCTCATCTTCTCCACTTTGCCATGAAGGATGGATGCCAACATTATAACCATTAGAATGATATTGTATCAATTCCTGTAATGCCGGTTCTTTAGGAGAAATATTTTTATCAAAACCTTTTTGCTCCTGAGCAACCAGAAAAAAATAATAAGGTTTTACCCTGCAATACAGATGCAATGAATCAAGCCATTCGTAAGCGTCGTAAGGGTCTTTTTCTTTTTCATTAAGCACATTCATTCTTGCTTTCAATGACTGAAAGTTTCCTGTAACAATCGATCTTAATACCCCTCCGAGCTTTCTTTTATTCCCTTTGTGCAAATAAGAATAAGCCACATCAATATCATAAGTCGGCATAAACCTGAACGAAGTGTGTTTGAATATTAAATCAGGAAATTTCTTTTTGAGCGCTTGTTTAAAATCCTGTAACCAGATATTAATCAAAGGCTGATTGAGAAAATTTTCTTTATGAGCTATCGAATTTTTGTATGAATATCTGCCATATTCATCTTTTTCATGCGGAAGATATTCTTCATATCTGCTCAGCAAATAAAAACTTGCTGCTAAAATATCAAAAGGAAAATCTCCGCTGGTTTGATAAAATGCTTTATGATAATTCAATTCAAAGCAATGAATAAATTGCTGCCTTATATCATTCTCAAAAAGTAATGGAACAGATTTGATATAGAATTCTTCTTCCGAAAATTCGGTTTCAGAATAATTTATTTTGGGGTTTCGATAAGAAATAAATTCCTCTTTATTGTCAGTAATTTCAATTGGTTCATCAAACAATTCTTTACTGATAAAATCAATAATGTATTGAAGGCGTGGCGTAATATTTGAGCAAAATAAAAGCATGCAGCACTTGAGCAAAA
Source organism: Puia sp. (assembly GCA_035295505.1). Lineage (GTDB taxonomy): Bacteria > Bacteroidota > Bacteroidia > Chitinophagales > Chitinophagaceae > Puia. Next base: position 4,682 of record DATGIX010000198.1, read on the forward strand.
CAAAAATGCCGACTAAAATCGGCATTGAAATATACATTTTTTGCCACAGATTACACAGAAAAACACAGATTATAGAGAAGCTATCGGTGCAAATCCGTGTAATCTGTGGCTAACAACTAATGCTTTTCTTTCCACATTTCATTGAATGTTTTCGCAGAAAAATCCAAATCAGCACGATGGGCTGTCCATCCTTTGAAAACTTTGTTCACCATCCAATTCTTCATTTTTCTATTCCCGGCGTTCATCATCTTTCTGCTAAGGCTAGCTTGCTTCCAAACCTTCCATGCAATTTTTTCACCCCACGCAGCATCGCCTTCTTTCACTGCATCGTGCCTGTTCTCCAGCAAAAGCTCGTGCAGATTGATTTTCACGGCACACACTTCCGTGCAATTCCCGCATAAAGAAGATGCATAGCTCAGGTGTTTCCATTCACCCAAATTTTTTAATTGAGGCGTAATCACTGCGCCAATTGGCCCGCTATATGTCGCTTCATAACTGTGACCGCCGATATTTTTATAAACAGGGCAAGCATTCAAACAAGCACCGCAACGGATGCAGTACAAGCTCTCACGAGTCCTTTCATTAGCAAGGATATTTGTGCGACCATTATCAAGCAAAATCATATACATTTCTTCAGGCCCATCATTTTCTCCAGGTTGCTTTGGTCCGCTGATAATCGTATTGTAAACTGTCAACTGCTGACCTGTTCCATATGTCGCTAGCAAGGGCCAGAACAAACTCAAATCAGTCAAAGAAGGAATTACTTTTTCTATACCGGTGATGGCAATATGCGTTTTTGGAAATGCGCAGCTCAATCTTCCGTTGCCTTCATTTTCAGTTACAGCAATAGAACCAGTGTCTGCAATAATAAAATTTGCGCCTGTAATCCCGATTTCTGCTTCAGTATATTTTTCTCTTAACTTTTCCCGTGCAACTAATGTCAATTCTTCAGGCGTAAGATTAATATCGGTATTCAATTTTTCGTGAAAGAGTTTTGCAACATCTTCTTTGCTTTTGTGCATTGCCGGTGTCACGATATGATAAGGCGGTTCATTATCTAATTGCTGAATATATTCTCCCAAATCTGTTTCCACACTTTCAATATTATTTTCCTCTAAAAAATCATTCAGTTTGATTTCTTCAGTCACCATGCTCTTGCTCTTCACAATGCTCTTGCAATTTTTTTCTTTGCATATCGCAAGGATTTCATCGAGCGCTTGTTTTGCATCTTCTGCCCAAATTACTTTCCCGCCGCGTTTTGTGAATGCCGCTTCAAATTCCTGCAAATGTTTATCAAGCGACTCAATTGCTTTCCATTTCAGGTTCTTCGCACGTTCGCGTGCGAGACTCACATCTGCAAATTGCTGTTTGCCCACAGGCACAACTGCATTGTATTTGCCAATGTTGAAATTTATTTTTTGCCTGTGCTCAAGGTCGCTTGCCTTAAACGTGCTTTTTGCAATAAATGATGCAGCTGTATCTGTCATTGTACAACGTCTGTTAATAAGGTTTCTAAAAATTTTTTGTAACGGACTAATCAATTTTTCTCAACATCGTTGTGTCACTCACTTGTACTATGGATATTCTATTCAACTTCAGTTTCACAACCGGTAACTTGTTAAGCCTTTCTGTTTCCATAATACTCATGTGCAATCTGTTCCAATGCTTCATAAAAATTCTCGCCGTATTTTCTGATTAATGCTTCTTTCAAAAAAGCATACACAGGAACCTTCAATTTTTTTCCAAGCGCACAGCCGGGGTTGCATAATGTTTCTCTCGGCTCATAATTCACCAGCTCATGTTCCTTCGTCCTTTTTGTTTTGATGGGATATAAATGGCAACTGACTGGTTTTTTCCAATTTATTTTTCCATCTCGATATGCCTGTTCAATGCCGCAAAGAATAATACCGTTTTTATCTTTTGTTCCATACGCACAGAGCTTCCCTTCAATTGTTGGAGTGACCCAGCCAAAACTTTTGTCATATAAATATCTTCCGGTCTTTTCAATTTCACGAATCCCATCTTCTGATAAATATGGTTTCACCGTTTCATACACTTCATTCAGGTTATCCAATTCTCCTTCTGACAGAGGTGCGCCTGCATCGCCATCTTCGCAACAGCCGCCTTTGCATTTGTTGAGGTCGCACACAAATTGTTTTTGCACTACTTCATCGCTTACTAAAATATTATCAATCGCTATCAAGTTATGCTGTTTATTAGTTTGCAAATATAAATCAGATATCTTCCTTTTCGTGAGTCGTGAAATTTCACATCTATTATCTCACTTTTCACTACAAATATCATTTCCATTTCAGCGTGTTAATCAAATGCATCATATCAGCCTGCAAAAACTGATTTACAATTCCGAGCGAATCCGAATTCGGTGTAGTATCAAAATACAATGCTCCACGCAAAAAATGTTTGGTTGAATCACTTACAAAAAACTGTTTTGCAGTTGCTGCATTTCCACCCACATTAAAGAATATTCCCGTCACACCTAATGGAGTTTTCATTAATGAATCATCAATTGATGTCGCTTTATAACTGTGTTTGAAAGTCATTTTATAAGCATCATCTTTTAACTTATCAAAACTGTTTGCACCAATTTCTTTATAGCTCATATAAATGCGTGCGCCGAATTGAGGGAAATCTATATTAATCCAATAAGGGTTTTCCGGTTTTGATTCGAAGAAAGAAGTGTCCTGAATAATATTGGCATAAACTGGATATTCGAATGAATATGGATATCCTTGTTGATCGAATGTTTTATATTGATGCCGTGGAAAATCAATTTTAAAATATCCGGTTGGCTTTGGCGTGTATGTGCTATTGCAGGAAAACAGGAAATAAGAAATAAAGAATGAGAAATAAGGAATGAGGAAGTAAGTCTTTTTATTTGGCACTTAGAATAATTTCATTTTTTAAAAATCAGCTTTGCACTTTCACCATCACTTTCACTTTTTTGATGCGGCTTTGCTCCGCATCCAGAACAGTAAATTCAAAATCACCACAAGGAATTACATCATTCACTTTGGGGATTTCTCCGGCAAGCTCCAACAATAATCCTGCGAGCGAATCGCTTTCTCCTTTCACTTTGTCAAAAGTATCCAGCGGCAAATGCATCGCTCTGCACACATCATGAATCATCGTTTTTCCTTCAAACACAAAACTGCCATCATCCATTTGTTTGTTAGCGCTTTCTTCTTCATCAAACTCATCTTTGATATCACCAATCACTTCTTCCAGAATATCTTCTAAAGTAACGATTCCACTTGTGCCGCCAAACTCATCCACCACCACTGCAAAATGAATTCGCTTGCTTTGAAAATCTTTCAGCAGATCTTCAATCATTTTATTTTCATGAACAAAATACGGCGTTCTTAATAAACTATGCCAATCAAAATCTTTTGGTTCGTTCAGGTAAGGCATCAAATCTTTTGTGTGAACCATCCCTACGATTTCATCAAGGCTTTTTTTATAAACAGGCAAACGCGAATAATGAAGTTCTTCAATTCTTGCTTTCAGTTCTTCAAATGAAATGTTATAATCAATTCCATTCACATCAAGCCTTGTTTTCATTATCTGCTTCACAGTGATGTTGCCGAATTTCACAATGCCTTTCAAAATATTTTTTTCTTCTTCGGTAGCATCATTATTAGTTGCAATGTCGATAGAATGGTCGAGCTCTTCAAGATTTAAGCGTGATGATTTTTTGCTCCCAAACAATCTTTCAATTGCTTCCGATTGACTAGCCATCCATCCACTGACTTTTTTAAATAAAAGATGAATGATTTCAACAATGCCCGAAGTATAATAAGCAAACTGAAGATTGTTTTGCGAAGCCCACACTTTTGGCATCACTTCCCCGAATAACAAAATCATAAAGCTCACAATCAGCACTTTTACCACAAGTTCAAAGAACCAGAAATTTTGTTTTAATAAAACCAGTTGGTCAATCAAAAAATTAGAAAGTATAATGATAGCAATGTTCACTAAAATATTTGCAATCAACAATGAACCGAGCAATAATTTCGGTTCTTCCAAAAGCGTCACAATGCGCTTCCACGAAGCATCTTGTTTTGTCTTTAGGATATTAATGTCCTTATGCGTGAGCGAAAAAAAAGCAATCTGCGAGCCGGAAACGATGAACGAAACAATCAGCAAAAAAAGAATGATGATGGCAAGAACAGAAGTCGCCTGCGGGTTAATAGCCAGAAGCCTGAGGTGCGTACAATCAACAAAAAAATGAATAGTTAGATTCTCCAAAGCAATTGGCTTTCATTAAAAATAACAAACAGGCAATAGCAAAATGCCTGTTCATTGATCGCTGCAAATTTAACAAATTGTTTGTCTTAAAACGGCAAATTTTCGTTGCCTTCGCTTATTGGAGGTATATCGTGATTGCCGGTGATGTCGCCGCTTTCCGGCGGAAGATGTGAATGATTAATGCCATCAGTTCGTTTATCCAGCATTATTAGATTATCGCCGACAACTTCAGTCGCAAATTTCTTATTGCCCTCTTTATCTTCCCAGCTTCTTGTCCTCAATCTTCCTTCAATATAAACAAGACTGCCTTTGTGCAAATATTTTTGTGCAAGCTCTGCAAGCCCGCGCCAGAGAACCACTGTGTGCCATTCCGTTTGTGAAATAAGCTTGCCTGCGCGGTCCTTGAACGTTTCAGTAGTCGCCAAAGAAAATTTAGCTACGCCGATATTTCCTTCGAGATGTTGAATGTCCGGGTCCTTTCCCAAATTGCCAATGAGCATCACCCTGTTAACTCCTCTCATATATCTGAAGTTTGATGTTTGAATAATCTCCGTTTGAACAGAATGCTTCTAAAGTTAAATTTTTTCGGGCAAAAAGAAAAAGATAATTCGGCGGAGCCACAGATTACATAGATTAACATACATAATTCTTTTAGAAGAAGCCTGTGAATTTTTCTTGCTCTTATAAATGATTGTAAATTTTGAAAAGTCAGTGCAGAAAGAAATCTGTGTTCATCTGTGCTATCTGTGGGAAAATATAATATCAGAGAATTGCTGATTGGCTCAGATATGCAATGATAGATTTGGGGAACGGATATTTATTAATCTGTTTCTTTTTAATCAGAATATAATCTTTCAACGAAATCTGTTTTGAAATATTAATATGAACAAACTGAACATGCAATGTTTGATGTGTGAGTTGTTGTTTGTATGCATCAGAAATTTTATCGATTGTAAATTTTTCTTTCCCTAAAATATTTTTGATGAAACTTGAATGAATGATTTCTTCGTCTTTCATTTGACTTTTCGATTCATGCAAAACAAATTCGTATAAATTTTGCCAGATGTCTTTTTCTTTTCGCTGATGGATATAAGTATGATTATCTGTTTCTATAATAAAATAATAAAACCATCTTTCTTTCTTCTGCATTTTTTTTGCTTTCACGGGAAGCATGTCAACAAAGTTGTGCTGATATGCCTGACAATCGTTTTGCTGCGGGCATTCTGTACAAAGCGGATTTTGTGGTTTGCAAATGACAGCCCCGAAGTCCATGATTGACTGATTATAAATTCCCGGATTTTTCTTATCAAGCAAAGCGTTCGCTAATTCGGTGTAAGTTTTTTTTCCGTCAGTAGTGTCAACAGGAGTATTAATGCCGAAATATCTTGAGAGAACTCTTTCCACGTTCCCATCAACAACTGCATGTGGAAGGTTGAAGGCAAATGATGAAATAGCAGCAGCCGTGTAAGGGCCAATTCCTTTCAATTCTATTATTTCTTCATAAGTAGATGGAAATTTCCCTTTATAATCTCTTGAAATTTTTTTTGCTGTTTCAATCAGGTTTTTGCAGCGGTTATAATAACCAAGACCTTCCCATAATTTAAAAACTTTTTTTTCCGGAGCTTTTGCGAGATGATGAACTGTAGGGAATTCTTTCACAAATTTTTCATAATAGGCCCAGCCTTGTTCAACTCTTGTTTGTTGAAGGATTATTTCACTGAGCCAGATTTTATAAGGGTCAGTTTCGCCTTTCCAGGGCATGTCTCTTTTGTTCTTCTTTCTATTCCATTGCAGGAGTTTTTTGCTAAAATCTGCATTCATTTGTCGGCACTTTTCATTTGGGCAATTTATCGATAAAATAAGGCTTAAGAATTTTTTTCCGATATTGTATACTCATAATCAACATTTTGCGTTCTATATATCAAAGCTTGCCAAAAATTCACTCCTTACAACAGCATATGATTTTTTGTCAAGGCTATTGCAGTTTAGAAATTTTGTTATATATTTAAAATCAGAAACTTATAAAAAAGCTCCAATGAGAAAAGCCGACCTTGTCAATCAAATCTCAGAAAAAACAGGAATTCCCAAAGTGGATGTCCTCGTTACTTTAGAGACAATGTTCAAAGAAGTTAAAGATACTTTGTCTTCAGGAGAAAATATCTACATCCGTGGCTTTGGCAGTTTTATCACTAAAAAAAGAGCCGCGAAAATCGGAAGGAACATCAAGAAAAATGTGGCTGTTCATATTCCCGAACATTATATACCTGCGTTCAAACCTGCTAAAGAATTCATTGCGGAAGTAAAAAAATTACAATCAGTTAAAGAAGACCAACCAAAGCACGAGGAAGAGATGTAATTTCGCAGTCCTAACACAAAATATGTGAAACGACAGCAGATTATTTTAGCTCTATCCGGGCTTGTTTTATTAGTCATTTTATATTTCTTCGGGCAAACAATACCTCCCAAAAAGAAAAGCGTTGCGGGTAGTGAAGGAAATTCAGGCGAAGCCTCCGTTAAATCAATTGATATACAGGACATATTAGCAGCTTCCAAATCGAAGCTAAAGCCTGAGCAGCAATCCTATCTGAGCCGGTTAGAAAATTCCGTTGTTCGTGGCGATGTGAATGAACAGCAAATAAAAGCCTATAAACAATTGGCTATTTTCTGGAAAGATTCTGTGCGCAACGGCTTCCTGCCTTTTGTTTATTACAGCGGGCAAATAGCTAAGTTGGAAAATTCTGAAAAAAACCTCACCTTTGCAGCCCAATTATTTTTGGAGAACCTTCGTGGGCTTGATGACAGAGCTTTAAAAAGTTGGATGGCGAATCAGGCAAAAGAACTTTTTCAAAAAGCTTTGCAGATTAATCCAAACAATGATTCAACGAAAATCGGATTGGGCGCTTGCTACATTTTTGGAAGTGATGCAGGCAATCCACAAGAAGTGATGCAGGGAATCCAGCAAATTCTGGAAGTGTCGCGAAGAGATTCAACAAATATGTACGCACAGTTCATGCTTGGTTTGGGAGGCGCTGTTTCGGGGCAATTTGATAAAGCGATAGAACGTTTGACAAAAGTGGTCCAACATCAGCCCGACAATCTGGAAGCAATCATGAAGCTGGCTGAGATAAATGAACAAAGAGGAGATAAGCAGGAAGCGATAAAGTGGTATGAAGAAAGCAGGAAAATGATTGCTGACCCTGAAGTAATAAAAGAGATTGATGCGAGAATTAAATCGTTGCAGTAAAAAAATGCTATAGATTTTCACAGAACCTTTTCATCTGTGTTTTCTGTGTAATCTGTGGCGGTAAAAATTATAAAACCTTATTGGAAATATCGAACTGAATTTTATTTTATAACTTAAAAGAATTTTTTGTATGCCTTGTGGTAAGAAACGCAAACGCCATAAAATCGCAACACACAAGCGAAAAAAGAGACTGAGAAAAAACCGTCATAAGAAGAAGAACAAATAATCTTCAATCCCGCCGGCGGCGGGATTTCTTTCTTTGTGCTGAACATTTTATTTACTGTTATCGTGCCAGATTGCTTGATAGTGATGACTTTTAAATAGAACTTCTTCAGCCATCTTCCTTTTAGTGAGGTATCGATTGAGACGAAGTAAACTTTATTGATTGAACAAGGAACTGATTATAAATGCAGCCCCACAGGGCGTTGAGATTGCCCTGCTCGAGGACAAAAAGCTGGTTGAATTGCACCATGAAAAAGCCGATGCAAGCTTTGCTGTCGGTGATTTGTATTTGGGCAAAGTGAAAAAATTAATTCCTGGTTTGAATGCTGCATTTGTTGATGTTGGTTTTGAAAAAGACGCCTTCCTCCATTATACTGATTTAAGCCCTTATGTTCGCTCGCTCTTGAAATTTACCAATCAGGCAATTGCAGAAACAAATACAACCAATTTTGATTTTGGTTCTTTTCAGGTAGAGCCTGAGATTGTGAAGACTGGAAAAATTAATGAAGTATTAAGCGGCAAACCAAATATATTAGTTCAGATTTTAAAAGAACCAATTGCAGCAAAAGGTCCGCGTTTAAGCTGTGAGATTTCTCTTCCCGGAAGATTTGTTGTCATCACTCCTTTTAATGATATCGTTGCAGTTTCCAGAAAAATTCATTCTTCAGAAGAAAGAAAAAGATTGCAGAAAATTGTGGAAGCCATCAAGTCGAAAAATTTTGGCGTGATTGTGAGAACTGCAGCAGAAGGAAAAAATACTGCAGAGCTTCATGAAGACCTGACTGCATTGGTAGCAACATGGAGTCTGATTCAAAATAATTTGAAAGGAGCAGTGGCACCGGCAAAAATTTTGAGCGAGCAAACAAAGACAACGAGCATGCTCCGCGATTTGCTGAATGAAGACTTTAATAAGATTGTAACGAACGATAAGAATATATACAACGATACAAAAAATTATATCCAACGTATTGCTCCCGATAAGGTTGATATTGTTTCTTATTTCCATAATGGCTCTCCGATTTTCGACCAGTTTGGAGTTACTAAACAAGTGAAAGCTGCATTTGGTAAAACAGTCAATCTTCCAAGTGGCGCATATTTAATTGTTGAGCACACAGAAGCTCTTCACGTAATTGATGTGAACAGCGGTTATAAAAGTGTCAGCAATAATCAGGAACAAAATGCATTAGAAACAAATCTGGAAGCTGCTGAAGAAATTGCAAGGCAACTTCGGTTAAGAGATTTGGGCGGCATTATCGTTGTTGATTTTATTGATATGAAGCTTCCGGATAACAAGCGCAAGCTGATGGAAGCGATGGAAGGATTTATGCGCACGGACCGTGCGAAGCACGCTGTTCTTCCGATTTCAAAATTCGGGCTCATGCAAATCACACGCCAGCGCATGAAACCGGAAGTTACTATCAACACGCAGGAAGTTTGCCCGACCTGCAACGGCACCGGAAAAATTTCTTCAGCATTGATATTAGAAGATGAGATTGAAAAGAACCTAAGCTATCTTATCAATCACCAGCATAAAAATCTTACGCTTGCTGTACATCCAATCATGCATGCATATCTCACCAAAGGCGGCATGTTCCGTTCAAAACAATGGAAATGGAGATGGAAATATAAGCAGGCAACTAAAATTATTGCCAACACTAATTATCACCTAACTGAGTTTAAGTTTTTTGATAAGCATGAAGAAGAGATAAAACTATAGTGTTATTTATAAAGAATTGTAATAATCAACAAGCTTTTTGATGTCATCAACTGATTTGAAAGATATTTTATTCGATTGAACGAATTCTTCCACTTTATCATTTTTGTCTTTCATCAAACCGACTATAGATGTCTTGTCTTTTTTAAGCCTTTGTAATTTGTAGTCTACAAAAAAATAATAATCTTCATAATTGACAAATTCTTTTTTAGTCTCGCCTGAAAAAGAATCCTTGTCTTCTTTAATTGATTTTCTTTCTGACTTTAGGAATTTAATTTTCCCATCGCTTAATATCTGGTAAAAGTTTTTTGTAGTTTGATTGTCTGTGGAAGGAAAGCCACATTGAAAGGAATATGCCATTGGCGATTTGGCTGTTGAATCAAACAATGTGATTTTTCTAACAGCCCCAGGTTTAATTACTATTTCATTGCCATTTGAATTCATTAAGTGCACTTGTTGGTCATGTAAGTCTAACCGAAGCTGTACGTTGTCAAACACATTATGTTCATCTATTTCTATAATCCCGGATTTCCAGGTGTCAAAGAAAAAAGCTGTGCCTGAAACATTAATGTAAGGGTTCTCAAAAAGCTTCCCCTCATTGTTAAAAAAGGTAACATTTTGCCTTACAAGATCATGCGAAATAGATATGTCCTGAGCATTCGTATTGATAGTTATTAATAAAAATAAAACTCCTGGCGTGAAGACAAGAGTTTTATTTTTATTTAAAATAGTTTTAAGCATCTTAAAAATTTGGGTTCACTGTTGCTGCACTCCCGCTTCCAGGTGGGTTTAAAACAGATTCATCTGCAGGCACATCCCAGTAATCTAGGAAATTGTAATCAATAGTCGTGTTGTGATCCAAAACACCAGATGCAGAAAGGAATGTATTACCATAACTGCCGCCGCCATTAGCGATAGCATAAATCCATCCCCATCTTCTTGAGTCATAAAAAGAGAGTCCTCTAAAAGCAAGAGCGACACGTCTTTCCTGAACTAATTCCTGCATTGCTTCTGTTTGAGTTAAGCCAGTTCCGGCAACATGAGTTACGGCAGCCCCTTGATAATCCCTAATTGCATCAACAAAAGCAAGCCCTGCATCAGTGTTTCCTAACATAATGTTAGCTTCAGCAAGCATCAAAGCGTTTTCTTCATAGCTACCTGCCATGTATAATTCGTAATCACCAGCATTTAGTGCACCATAAACATAAACACCATTGTTCAAGTTATTAAAGGTACTTCTATCCAGCATATTCCATCTTGTTGAAAAGTTGGGATTATAGTATGAATAAGCTGTATCGTGCGGATCCAAGTCTATTGAATTGGGGTATGTTACAAAATTATTACTAACTCTTTTATCTCCTGATTTAAAATTCTGCATAAACCTTTCGGTAATCTTAAAGGTAGTATTCGAGTTGGTCCCAGCGGTTAATGCTGATACTGTCCCCCCTAGAGGCGAAAAAATTGCGTTTGTTGCATATGCACGCCCAGTGAAAACAATATCTCCTTTTTGAATACCATTTTTTGCATAATTCAAAACAGTATTCCAATCTGAAACACTCATAGGAGTTGTTGTAGATTTTTGAATAGTAGAATTAAGTTTACCATTAACAAATGGATTTAATTTATTAACTAACAGGTTGCGAGCAAGCATTGTATTTATATTTCTTACCCACTCTTCCTTTGAAGGTACGCCCCCATGACCTGTTTGAAATCCAGATGGAATTAATTGACCTAGCATAGTTTTATAGTCGTCATCAGATGAAACACCAGAAGACAACACATTTTCAGCAAGATTAAAATAAAAATTAGAATGGGCGAGAATAGAATCATTTAAAACATAATTATTGTTTGTTATGCTTTCTGTGGTAACTAAATTAAATGAATCTATAATTAAGCCGGAATAATACATGGATCCTATAGATGAATAAGCATATCCTTTCCACCAATAGCACCACGCTTTGACAGTGTTTGCTTTTGTTGTTTTGTCACCAGAAAATGGTATGTTATCAACTATGGCAAGAATTGAATTGCATGCGTTATTTAGAGCATACATATTAAGCCATTGATAATAATAAACATTTGCACCTGCTCCTGTATTTGCTCTTGTGTTGTATGTTCGTAAAAAACCAATATGAGGAGTACCGTTTGGTATGACTGTACCATCGCCCATTGTAACCTTATCAGGTACAGATACAACACTAATCTGCTGATTAGCGGCATCAGCTCCAACAACATCAGCTAATAATTCACTATACCCGTAAGGCAACGAAAAATAGCTGTCTCCTAACCAACCATCTCCATTTACAAATCCATCAATATAGGTCGATCCTTGTGTGTATGCAATTATACCAGCTTCGTTATTAACATTTCCACTCAGTGTTGGTTGATTAGGGTTGCCGACTTGCAGTTGTTTTTTACATGATATCCCTACAATTAGGATTGCAAAGGAAAGTAAGTATATAATTTTATTTTTAAACATTGCTTTAAGTTTAAATTTTAACAATCAAAAACCAAGGTTTAGCCCGATTTGGTAAGATTTCATATTTGGGATACTACTATTATCAACACCTCGGTCGAACGCAGAGTTGGCACTACCAGAGAATATCTCAGGATCAAACCCTGTGTATTTAGTAACAGTAATTATATTCCTTCCTGAAAATACAAGTTGAGCTTTTTTCACATAAGGTAGTTTCGCAATTTTGGCAAAATCAAATGCAAGGGAGATGTTTCTCAAACGCAAAAAAGATGCGCTTTCCCAATAAAAATCTCTTGTGCCATCATTATCTCCACCGTGTGTACTTCCTAAAATATTATAGTAAGGGCTTGACCAATAAGCTGACCATGCCCCGGTTTGACCATTAATATTAACAGATTTTTCAAAGCTGCCGTCAATTCCATCTCTGCTCATCCATTCTTTTGTTTGATTATATAAATGGGTACCATATACCCAATCGAATTGAAAGGACAGTGTAATAAACTTATAGTTAATTGAGTTTATAAAAGAAGCATTGAATTTTGGATTAGGGTCCCCTAGATAATATTTATCAGGTGTATATTGAATTTGCTTTGTATTTATGTCTACTAATGCACCGTTTACTTTAACATAATTAGAAGCCTGGGATTTGTCAATGTAAACATTTCCATTAGGGTCCTTCTGATCAAAGCTCGTAATAGTTTTATGCCCATAGATTTGACCTATTGTTTGACCAGGAGTGAGAACAAGTGATGAGCTTCCCGCACTTGTGGTAAGGATTATATCGTTGCCTCCAGCAATACTGTTAATCTTTGATGTTTGATGTCCCCAGTTCGTTGTAAAATCCCAGTTGATATCTTTAGATTTATAGATAGGGATATTTAATGAAAACTCGTACCCATGGGCAGACATCGTGATTGAGTTTAACAATTGGGCATTGTAACCTGATGATAATGTCACAGAAACTGGGTATATCACATCTGAACTTTTGCGTGTCCAATATGTGAAAGATCCATTGATCGCACTAAACCAATTTCCTTTTGCTCCATTAATTGAAAAGTCGGTTCCAATTTCAGATTCCTTAGTAACCTCAACATGCAGTTTTGCATTGTAAGGAAGTCCCTCAAACAAGGTATAAGCTAATGTCTCTCCAATATTTTGCTGACTTATAATGGGATATCGTTGAAAAGGCGATGGCTGTATACCCGCTTCACCATAGCCTCCTCTTAACTTAAAATAATTAATTGCAGATAAATTATTTTTCCAAAAATCAAATGCAGATAATGCCAAAAACCCGTTTATATGAGGAAAAGTAAAAGGGCTTGAACCACCTCCAAATGCAGATGACCAATCGCTTCTAAAGCCTCCAGCGATTCCTGCATAATCACCATAATTAATAGTTTGGTCTACTAAATAACCGTATGTAATGAATGGCTCTATATAATCATTCTTGATAGTTTGGCTTGATGTAGAAGTCATCAAAAAAGGTGGAGCTAATGGAAGGCTATATCCCCACGCATCAAGTTCAGTATATTTATTTTTTCTGTAATCGAAAGCAACCTTTGTTGAAGTTGTAATAGGAAGCTTGCTATGGAAGTCGTTTTGAAAATCAGTTTTAATTGTTGCTGATGCTAGAAAATTCTGGAATGTTGTATTATATTGAAAATTATCGATTTCTCCTGTATTGTCGGGGTTCCAATATCCAGCCCATGAGTTATAAAAACTAGAATTCAAATTAGTCGACTGGTTGTACCATGTCCATTTATCATTTTCATTTCTATAATTAATGCCATATTTTGCATCTAAATCAATAAATTTATTCACGCGGTAGCTAGCATCAAAATTTTGGACGATATCTATTTTATTGCCCAATCCTGTAGAGTATTCCTGATAGAAATAAGGATTATAAGAATTTACGCTCAAATAAGCTCCGCCCAACACATGGTTTGCATAAGTACCATCTGCAAGTTTAGCCTTTAGGTCAAGAAAAGGGGAAGTATTCAAAAAACCATAAATAGCGGTAACATTACCTACGCTATTTCCATAGCCAAATCCGGGTAATGCTCTGCCGCCCCAGCCACCTGGAGCACCTAAACCAGGGGTAATTGTGTTCTTGGAATAAATTAATTGCGTTACTGATCTTATTTTAAATCCTTTAAATAATTCAGTACCCACATTTGCAGTAAGATTGGTTCTATCTAAGTATCCAGCTTTTAGAACGGGTGTTACTGTATGATTATTTGAAACTTGGATGTTATAATCACTCTTTTCATTTGCTCCGGAGATACTTAACACATTGTTCAAAGTACTTCCAGTTTGAAATACTTCCTTAAAATGGTCATAATATTTGATATTTCCGCTATATGGTGTATTGGCATTATTGTTAGAACTCCAAATACCAGCTCTCGCTGCTACTGGGCTTAAACCATCACTCCCGCCTCCATATCTATAATATACCCCTGGTAATGAACCTACATTATTATATTCTAATTTATTTCCACCTGCATCAACAAGATTGTTTTCAGCATCAGTTAAATAAGGGTGCAATTTTGCCTTGTGCACATGTCCGCTATTAATGTATGAATTAGAGGCATAGCTTGATGAAAATGTTATTGCTGTTGCACCTTGTCTACCCTTTTTAGTAATAATCTGAATAACACCATTTGCGCCTTGAGCTCCATATAAGGTAGAAGAAGCTGCTCCTTTTACAACTTCAACCCTTTCAATGTTTGTTAGATCAAGTGAATTAATGTCTGTAGCACGAACTTCAACCCCATCAACTAAAATAAGAGGCTTAGTGCCCCCCTGAACAGTATTTATTCCTCTAAGGACAATGTTAACAGGGTCACCTGGGTTTCCGCTTATTGAAGAAATTTGTGAGCCTGAAATTTTACCAATTAATGCCTGATCTATAGAAGATGTTGGCGCAGCAGGCAATTTCTCAGAAGAAATTGACTCAACTGCAATCCCTAGTTTCCTTTTGCTCGTAGCCGTACTAACGCCGGTCACAACTACTTCATTCATTGATCTGGTATCCTGATTGAGCTGAATTGAAAGATTTGAAGCGCCATTTACTTTAATTTCTTTGCTTTCAAATCCAACTGCACTTACAACTAGAGTGGAATTTTGTGCAGTAATTAGTTTGAAAGAGCCATCCGCACCAGCACTAGTGCCTCCTTTAGCTCCTTTAACTTTGATAGTTGAGCCCGGAATAGGTGATCCTGTTGCATCTGTCACCTTCCCGGATACCTCGCTTGTTTGGGAAAATGCTCCCAACATAGAGAGCATAAAAATGCCCACCATTAGAATCTTAAATTTTCTCATGTGTAGTAGAGTTTTGGTTAGAAACTGTGTTAAAAATAGATAAAACTTGATAAACCAACAAATAAATTGATAAGCGGCGAAGAAATTTAAATAGATCGGTGAGAAATCAAAATTAAAAGTTTATTATTATAACTAAATGAATATGTTATTTATATTATAAAATTTAAATATTAAATCTAATTGAAAAAATATTTTATTGCTTCAGCATTTAAATTCACAAATACAGATACATTTTTTATGCCATGTGACTAACCATTTAATGAAGTTGTATGAAAATGATGACAATTAGAGGTATTTCAATTGAAATGCAACGACACAGATACCAAACTGTTGGTATCAAACTTGATATTATCATAAAACCTCTTCAAGTGCTAAGTAAATAGGATTATAATTAAATATAAATCAATAATTTATACCTTAAAATGTTACAGAAGTTGTTTGTATATTCACATCGTAGATATCTCTAAAAGTTATCAACACAGCAAAAAAATAATTTTGTTATGTGGCGCTAATTTGTAATTTAGTGCAAGAATTTAATGGGTTAGTAAGTAAGGGGTCAACGTAAAAGTTGGCCCTTTTACTTTTGATAAATTCAACAACAAAACAACTGCATTTCTGCTTCGCTTTTATCTTCCATACAATTTCAATAACACAAATTAAAAGCTTCAAAAATCAATTTGTCTTACATACATTTCAAATAATGTTGTAACAAATTTTATTTTCTTCACCTGATTATTATTATCTGATAACTTTACTTCATGTCGAAAATTAAAACAGCATTTTTTTGCAGCAATTGCGGATATGAAAGTGCAAAGTGGTTAGGCAAATGTCCATCATGCGAACAATGGAACACATTTGTTGAAGAACCAATAATTAAAGACAACAAACTTTTTGAAACGAGCTGGAAAAAATTTTCTGCTGATAAAAAAGAAGCAAAAATTATTTCTATCAATGAAGTAGTGAGTGAGCAGGAAAAAAGATTAATCACATCAGATGCAGAACTGGACAGGGTTTTAGGAGGCGGCATTGTTGCAGGCAGCATTGTTTTGATTGCAGGCGAACCGGGAATTGGAAAGAGCACTTTGTTTTTGCAAACAGGTTTGTTGCAGAAAAAAATTTCTACCCTATACATAAGTGGCGAAGAAAGCGAACAGCAAATTAAAATGCGAGCAGACAGATTAAAAATTGAAAATGAAAATTTTTATCTGCTCACAGAAACTTCTACGCAAATTATTTTTCAGGAAATAAAAAAACTGCGACCGCAATTGGTGATTGTTGATTCTATTCAAACTTTGCAATCTCCTTATATCGAATCATCTCCCGGAAGTGTTTCGCAGGTGCGTGAATGCGCAGCAGAGTTTCAACGTTTCGCAAAAGAAACCAACACGCCTGTATTCTTAATCGGTCACATTACTAAAGACGGTGCTATTGCAGGGCCGAAAATATTAGAGCACATGGTTGATACGGTGCTTCAGTTTGAAGGAGACAGGCATTATGCCTATAGAATTTTAAGAACATTGAAAAATCGTTTTGGGAGCACAGATGAACTTGGCATTTATGAGATGTCAGATTCAGGAATGAAGGGCATTGCTAATCCAAGCGATATCCTCATCACACAAAAGGAAGACCAACTGAGTGGTATTGCAATCGCTGCAACCATTGAAGGAATGAGACCTTTATTAATAGAAGTGCAGGCATTAGTCACACAATCAGTTTACGGAACTCCGCAAAGAACAGTGAGTGGTTTTGATTTGAGAAGGCTTCAATTATTATTAGCCGTATTAGAAAAACGCGGTGGTTTTCATTTTGGTGTGAAAGATGTTTTCTTAAATATTGCCGGAGGTTTAAAGGTGGAAGACCCATCTATTGACCTTGCAGTGTTGTGTTCATTGCTTTCTTCTTATGAAGATATTCCTTTGCCTCATCAGATTAGTTTTGCCGGAGAAATTGGATTAAGTGGCGAGATAAGAGCAGTAAATCGTATCGAACAAAGAATTGCTGAAGCAGAAAAATTGGGCTTTGAAAAAATTCTTGTTTCAAAATATAATCAGAAAGGGTTGAAGAATCAAAAGTTTAATATTGAAGTGGTGAGCATGGGAAGAGTAGATGAAGTGTATAAGTTTCTATTTTAAGTTGTAAGTGATAAGTATGGTTTTATTAATTTAGATTATCAAACCTATCCTGTAAAATGAATCCTGCAAGAGATATTGTCCATAGTTTCTCTCATCTTTTCTTTCCTCATTCATGTGCTGGTTGTGGCAACGATATTATTTCTGAAGGACAAATTCTTTGCATCAAATGCAGCAGTCAGCTTCCATTGACAGGCTTTGAATTGCACGATAATAATCCGATTGAAAAAAGTTTTTGGGGCAGGGTCTCTATTAATAACGGAATGAGCCTTCTTCATTTCACCAAAGATTCTATTCTCCAAAATTTACTGCATCAGTTTAAATATAAAGGCAAAAAAGAAATTGGCTTTTATTTTGGCAAGATGATGGGCAATGCAATTTTAAAATCAGGTCGATTTAAAAATATTGATGCGCTTATTGCTTTACCATTATTCGCTTCCAAAGAAAAAAGAAGAGGTTATAATCAATCAACAGTTTTGTGCGAAGGGATGTCAGAAATATTACATATTCCAATTCTCAAAAACGCTGTCATCCGCACAACTGCAACCGAAACACAAACTCACAAAACCCGCATTGAGCGATGGCAGAATATCGAAGGCAAATTTGAAATCAAGAACATCCCTTCGTTGCAAAACAAACATATTCTATTAGTCGATGATGTTACCACAACCGGCGCAACGCTCGAAGCTTGCATCATTGAATTATTGAAAGCCGAAAACATCAAACTGAGCATTGCGACACTCGCTTCCACATTGAGCTAATTAGGTTGCTCCACAACTTTAACAACTAAATTCCGTTATTAGCTCATCAAAGAATCTATCGTTCAGTATTTTTGAAAAGATGAAGAAACCCTTACTACTGATATCATCATTCATTATCCTTATTATTTTCTCCTGTAAGAAAGATTCTTTTATTACCAGCAGCGACGCAAGCGTAAGTTTTTCTGTCGATACAGTTCATTTCGACACCGTTTTTGTTGCTACCGGTTCAGTCACACAATCTGTAAAAATTATTAACAACAACGACCAAAAAATTTTATTGAAAGATGTGAAGCTGATGGGCGGGAGCAATTCTGTTTTCAAAATTAATATTGATGGCAACAGCACCCCGGATGCAAGCAATATTGAGGTAGCTGCAAATGACAGCATTTATGTTTTTGTTTCAGTCCTGATAAATCCAAATAATAACAATCTGCCATTTGTTTTGCAGGATAGTATTTTAGTTTCTTATAATGGCAATCAAAAATTTATTCAGCTACAAGCTTATGGACAAAATGCGCATTTCTTAAATAATGAAGAAATAAAATCGAATACAGTTTGGGCGAATGATTTGCCCTATGTTATTCTCGGCGGTTTGCAAATTGATTCCGGTTATTCATTAACCATTCAAAAAGGTTGCAGGATTTATTTTCATGCAAATGCTCCCCTCCTTGTTGATGGCACTTTGAACGTCCAGGGAAATGATACTGCAAGAGTTTATTTTGCCGGTGACAGGCTTGATGAACCTTATAAAAACTTTCCTGCTAGCTGGCCCGGCATTTATTTTAGAGAAAGCAGTATAGATAATGTACTTCAATTTGCCGTTATTAAAAATGCCTATCAAGGTGTTGTTGCAGAAAATTTGTCAACTGATGCAAATCCGAAGGTTGCTTTGAATGATTGCATCATTGACAATGTTTACGATGCCGGTATATTAGGTGCACAAACAAGCATCACAGCACAAAATTGTTTGATTAGCAATTGCGGAAAAGATATTGTGTTTGGTTATGGCGGAAGTTATTCGTTTACCAATTGCACAGCAGTCAGCTATCCTAATAATTATATTGCTGATACTTTTCCCATTCTTAATGTTAGTAATTACACTTCTACTTCAAGTGGAATTTTAACTGCCGACCTGAATGCAAATTTCATCAATTGCATTTTTTGGGGAACCAGTGGCACTGATGATAAGGTCGTTGTTTTCAAACAAGGGAATAATACTTTCAATGTGAATTTTTCCAATTGTTTATGGAAAGTGAAAAATATCCCGGCAAATATCACTTCTTCAAATATGCTCTCAGTTGACCCAATGTTTGATAGCGTGAATAATCAAATTCCTTTTTATGATTTTCATTTGAAATCAGGCTCACCGGCTGTTGATTATGGCGTTTCAACTACATTCACTTTTGACCTTGACGGCAATCCGAGAGGCTCCGGGATTGGAACTGACCTTGGCTGTTATGAAAGACAACAATAGGAAGTGCTCGCCAACGCTGCTTATTATAATAAAGAAACATCGGGCAGCTAAATTGATTATTCCCAGATATTATTAAGTATTACATCAGCAGAGCAGCCTTCATCCAGATAAAATGTATAGGGCAAAGCTGTGTCAATTTTTTCTAATTGATATTTGCCATCTTCTTTAATGTTGTATACTTCAATTTCATTTTTATCTGCATCAATGATAATATAGTAAGGGATTTTTTGAGCCTGATAAATGTAAAATTTATTATTTCGGTCTTTCAATGCTGTGGAAGGTGAAAGAATTTCAACAACCAGTGCCGCAGGGAAATCAAGGAATGGCTTTGATGTTTCTTTGCAAACTACCTCTGCATCGGGCTGCAAAATGGTATCTTCAGAAACTTTGATATCAATAAAATCATACACTTTGCATTTTTTGCAAGCTGATTTTTTTATAGCTGTTCGAAGTTCCGCATGAACGTTTACGGCAATCCATTGATGGCGCATAGGTGGCGAAGGGCTCATTGCATACGGAATGCCTTCTATCAACTCCCAGCGACCTTCCCAAAGGCGATACTCTTCATAAGTATAATGAGGCAGTATTTTTATTGCAGATGACATTGAAACAAATTTACAATAATTAATTGTAAGCTGAAACCCACAACTCGCATCGCTCCCGACATAAGCCACTGACTTGGAACTAAAATCTCCCCATCTGTTATTTTCTTAAGGTTCAGA
>DATGIX010000199.1:0-21725 GCA_035295505.1 Puia sp.
TTTGTCTGGGCCAAACGGCGCAGGGAAATCAACATTGTTAAGTTTGGTAACTGCCGATAATCCGCAAGCTTACGCCAATGAAATTTATTTGTTTAATAAAAGAAGAGGAACCGGCGAAAGCATTTGGGACATCAAAAAAAATATCGGCTTTGTTTCTCCGGAGCTCCATTTGTATTTTGATTTCAGTGCCACCTGTTTTGAGGTAGTTGCTTCAGGTTTGTTTGATACAATCGGATTATTCCGACAATTAAATCATCAACAAGAAGAAAAAGTTTTACTCTGGCTGAAATTATTTCAGCTTGATAATGTAAAATCAAAAAGATTATCTCAGGTTTCTGTCAGCGAACAAAGAAAAACTTTGTTGGCAAGAGCTCTTATCAAAACTCCTCCATTGCTGATTCTTGACGAACCTTGTCAGGGTTTGGATGATGAGCAAACTGATTATTTCAAAAATCTCATCAATCAAATCTGCGAGGCGTTTGATACTACACTTGTGTATGTGAGCCACTACAAAAATCAAATTCCTGAATGTGTGCATCATTTTCTCCAATTGGAAAATGGTGACGTCATTAAGTAATTATTACTTCTTTATTTTTTCTTTCCGTTTTCTTATATTTATGTAATGCCAAAACTACTACTCTCTTGCTGGTTTTTGGTATTGCTTTTTTGCAATACTGCCAATGCAAAATCATACACTGATGATGAAGCGAAAAGCGAATGGGCAAACCTGCAGAAGAAAACAATTACAGACGAAACATTTCGTCAGGCTTGCGACCTCATACAAGATGTTGGTCAAACCAATCTTAATCTCGCTTATCAATTTCTCGCAGAATATTATTCAATCGTCAAAACAACAGGCAATAAACAATGGGCGCATGTTCTATTGATGAATTGGGCAAAGGCAAAAGAATCATTAACTGCATTTGAAGAAGCTGATTCTCTGTATAGGCTTGCCAGAGAAGATGCATCAGATAACGCAAAAAATTATGATGAAACATTAGTGGGCACAGTGCTGATGTATCTCGAGTGGGGCAGAGGAGATTCGCTTGAAAAATATCTATCACTGGGCGAAAAAGAATGCAGAGGAAATAATGACAAAGAAAACCTGTCATTCATTTATACTTTCAAAGGTTTGTCGAATATGGAAGACACGGCTTCGCTTCGCAAATATCTTGACAGTGCGATCCTTCTTGCAGAAAACCTTCCTGATAAAAATGCATTGTTCACGGCGAAGTATAACCGCGCAGTTTTTTACAGCCAGTTCAATCTGCAACAGCAAGTAACAGAGCTAGGCGAGTTGCAGGAACTGACGAAAGATTCGACATTATCACATAAACCGAGATTTTATGAGCGCACAGCTTTCTCTTTCAGGAAGCCTATTCCGAGTATCTATTATCAACTGATGCTGATGAACCTTCTGTTGACGGATTATGATAATGCCTGGAAATTTGCGGAACTTTTTTATGATGCAACAGTAAAGCCAAATCCCATTGGTGCCCAGGCAGCGCCATTCAACTCCGTCGTAGCAATGGTGAAAGCGTATCAGGGAGATTTTTCTTCTGCAAAAAATTATCTTTCAAAAAGTCTTTCGCTGTATAATATTCCTGAAAATAAAATTTCTTACCCAACGTATCATCTTGCTGCCGGAATGATTGCAGAACATGAAAACAAATTGACTGATGCATTGCATGATTATGAAGCGGCATATAAGAACGGCAACATGGCTTATGGCTTGCATTTGATGCCTCCCGAAATTTATTATGCGCATGAACTGATAGCGAACAACCAAACGGATTCTGCACAAAAATTATTCATGCATCTTGCTCCGATTTTAAAAACAAGATTGTACTCCGCCATCGGGTTTTATTATTATAAATATTACGCGGAGTTGATGAAAGCAAAAGGCAACAATCCTGAATACAATAAAGCGCTGGAAACTTTTTATTCGATAAAAGATTCGCTTGCGAATATCAATCACTATCGCGCCATTCAGGAAGTGGAAACGAGAATGCGCGTGCATGATAAAGAGCAACAGATAATTCGCCTGAACGATGAAAATGCTGCAAAACAAAGAGAGCTTCGCCAGCAATGGATTGGGCTTATCATTTTCACTTCGCTTGCTGCGTTGATTATTGCATTGCTGGTTGCTTATGCAAGAAATCAAAATCACAGAAAATTGCAAGCAGAACAAATTGCGAAGCAAAATGAAATATTGCAGCAGAACAAAATCATGGAGATGCAAAAGCAGCACCGCATTGAAGTGATGCAAGGCGCGATTGATGCTGAAGAAAATGAACGGTATAAAATTGCAGACCAACTGCATGATGAAGCAGGAGGCATGCTGGCATTGGCTTCCTTGAATATTTCATCAGTATTGGAAAAAGGAAATCAGCATGAAGAATCAACAGAGAAAATTGAAAAAGCACACGAGATATTAAACTCTGTTTCAACAACCATTCGTGAAATCAGCCACAGGCTTACTCCGCTTGTGATAGAAAAATATGGATTCAAAAAAGCGATTGAAGACATGGCTCATAGTATCAATCTTTCGGGTAAAGTGAAAGTTGAAACTGTCATCATCGGATTTGAGAATGACGACAAACATCCGATTACATTGCTAAATAATCTTTACAGGATTATTCAAGAGCTTGTTCACAATATCCTTAAACATGCCGAAGCAACAAATGCAAGAATTGAAGTCGTGGAACACGAAAATGAAATTTCTATGATGGTGGAAGATGACGGAATCGGTATTGACAATTACGAACTTTCAAAAGGCAAGGGGCTTGAATCGATTCAATCAAGAATTGCGTACCTTAATGGGAAGATGGAAGTCGAGAAAAAGAATGATAAAGGAACATTAGTTGTCATTGAAATTAATGTTTGATAAATGTAGAAATGGTACTTAAATTAATCATAGCAGACGATCATCCATTATTAGTAGATGGATTGAAAAAAGTGCTGGAAGAAATTGACGGAGCACAGGTTGTCGCAACTGCAGGTAATGGGAGAGAGCTGATCAACCTGTTGCGATCTTCAATCGCAGATATCGTTTTGCTCGATCTGCAGATGCCGAAGATGGACGGCATCGACACGCTGAAAATAGTAAGGAAAGAATTCCCGAAGCTGAAGATCATTATTTTTTCAAATTATGGTCAGCCTAAATTAATCCGCGAAATAAAAAATCTTGGTGCAAATGGCTATCTGCTAAAAAATGTTCCTTCTGCAACTTTGAAACAAGCTGTTGTTGCTATTTCGGAAGGCAACACATGGTTTCAAGATCTTCATCCGGAAATAAAACAGTCAGAATTGCTCACGAATGAATTCATCAAAAAATATCAGCTCACAGAAAGGGAAACGGAAATCATCGGGAAAATAGCAAAAGGACTCACCACTAAAGAAATAGCAGGTGAATTATTTTTAAGTGAATTCACCATCAACACTCATCGTAGGAACATTTGCCGGAAGCTGAATATTTATACGCCCGTGGGACTCATCAATTTTGCAAAAGAGCATGGGCTTGTGTCATGAACAACAAAATATTTCTTCTATTTTTTGCTTAGGGAATAACAGCCTGTTATGCCAAAGCTCAGGCAATGTGCAGATGCATCCTCCGTTGATCCCGGAGTAAGATAATTGATGACACCAAAATCGAAAGCCGCTCTGAGAGATATTTTATCGTTGATCTTATAAGCTGCCATCAGGTCAACACCAATATCTAATCTTTTTAAATCGTCTTCATCAGGGTTATTGCCAAAATGTATTTTTATTTTTTCAGTCGTGTTATCCGATGTGTAATGCCCGCCAACACCAAAAGCAAAATACGGACCTATGCCAAAGCTCCATTTTGCATCTTTATTACCTGATTTATAAATTAGATTGATTGGGATTTTTATGAAAGATACACGCACAGACGCTTTTGTGTCGTAAATAACAGGCTTATACCCCTCATAGGAAAAAAGCACTCTTGCGCCAACTGCTAAATGAGGTGATGTAAGCGCATATTCTCCAAAGCCCCCGAGCTGAAATCCGACATTAGGTGTTCCATGAGGGTCTGCGCCTGGGTCTTTCACGATTGCGCCAGACAAGTTGATTCCTATTTCAGCGCCATATTGCAGATTTTGCGCTTTAAGGCTCACAATGAAAAAGAAACAAGTAACGATAGTCAATAAGTGTTTCATGATTTTCCTTTTTGATAATGCTCAAATTTCTTCCGTAGAGATCATTTTGAAAATACCTACCTCTAACTATTTTCAGATGGTAATTTTTCAAAATAGTTAGGACTAAGTATTTGAAATGGATTTTTGGTAATGGAAATTTGGAATGAGTTTTATTCCCATCACTAACCAAAACCTGGCTCATGAAACAGAAAAATATTTTGTGCCTTGCGTCATCCGCTATTCTTTTATTCTTTTTATTTCTTTTTCAAGGATGTTCAAAAAGTTCAGGAGGTAATAACAGCACTCCACCGGCAACAGACTATTATTTGACGGCCTCAGTCAATGGCAAATCTTTCGCGGCAAATTTTGTGAGCACTACTGATGGCGGCCCCGGCATTGCAGGAACAACAACATCTAATGGAATTCAATTTATAGTTGGCTTTGGCATCCAGATTGTGAACACGAATGACTCCAGCATTTTTGTTATTGTTTTCCCCGCAAACACACCGCTCAACACGCCGACCAGTTTAAGCCCAACAGTAAATACTGGTCTTGTTTATTCTGCAGAATCTTCACCCGGCTCTCCTAATTACAATGTATACGGCACCAACCCTGCTTATGGAGGTTCGGGAACATTTACTATTACCGAGTATGACCAAACAAAAAAAGTGGTTGCAGGAACTTTCAGTGCAACGTTAGGTTCCACAACCAATTCAACAGTGAGCATAACAAACGGGAAATTCCGTTGCACGATCATTGGCACAACAAGCAATTTCCCGCCGAATGTGAAATTTTAGTCTTTGCCAAATTAGATAACACACATGCTTTGATTGTCATTTTAGTTGTAAAACAAAAATTATATGAAATAGCGGGCTGAACATTGATATGCAAAACTGTTGCGAAGGAATTTTTAAAACAATACAACTGCATGCAGTAATTTTTTTTATAATTCTTAAAATATTCAGACATGATAAAAATTTCTTCCAAGATAAAACTGCTGGCATTTACTATTCCATTTTTGATTTTATTAATAATGCCTGCAATACTTTTCTCTCAGGATTTTTCTAAATTTTTTAATGATAATCCCAGGTTCGAAAAATATGCGAAGGATTATAAGTTAATTCCTTCTGAAATTGCCGCTTCAATTGATATTGCAACAATCAAGGAATTTGCAAGTGATTCTGGAGGCAGTTCGCCATTTGAGAACAGGACCTTGCTTTTATATAACCTCTATTTCAGATGGTATCAGGATTTAAAAAAAGAAATTTTTGGGTCAACGGGCCAAAATAATATTGAAACAGGTATTCCCGGCTTTTCAGAAAACAAGAATGCTAAAGCGCATGAGCTTTTGTTGTGCGAGACGTTGGAGTTCGCAAGAAAAGGAGCAAAAGATGCTGAGGGTGGGGGCAAAACAGTTTTAAGTTATTTACAAGTTGCCATTACACTCGACTACCAGTATAATCTTGCGAACGGAGCGATATATGCAGGCATAGGACCCTACTTTGCCTATGGCATTGGAGGGAAATTCAAAGGCCCTGGTTTTTCAGAACCGGCATTTGGTGGACAAGATGGTTTTAAACGATTTGATGCTGGTCCCCGAATAATGGCAGGTTATCTTTTACCTTTCGGCTTAAGTGTTAATGCTGTTTATGATTTAGGGCTTGTCAATTTCGGGAATACTGCAGACCAGGAAACTGCAAAAAATCGTGTATTCAGTGTCAGCGTAGGATATTCAATTACAAAACTTCTTGCAGGAACTAAAAAATAATTATCCTGTTATCAGATTATTGGATCTGAAAGATTGGATTATGTGTAAGTGGATATGAAAGAACAAGAACGTAATTACAAAGTCGATAGTAATACGTACAACAGAATTTTTAGCATCCATCGTAGTTGCGAAATCGGTCATTTGTATATAGGAAAACCCAAATAATATTTCACAAATGTTCAACATTGAAATAGCTCAAATGAGTTATTCTTCATTTTTTAGGAGCATAGTATTTTTATCCTGCATAGAGATGCTGTAGCAGATGATCTTTGGATGTGTTTCAATAAGGTTTATTGAAAATCACAAAGAAACCCTTAAATTGCTTATAGATCAATTAGCTGCTACAACACAATAAAGGCATTCGCCGAATACCATTATGGCATACGTGATTTTGAGTTTGCATTGTGAACAGGTTGAAAATATTTTTAAACCTATAAAATGTAAATCATGAAACGCTCCTTTCCTGTACGCGTACTGCGGCAATCCCTTGCCGTTTTTCTGCTCGCGTTTTTGCTGGCAAAACATTCTTTTGCTCAGGTTGATAATGTGAGCCCGGCATCAACAAAATTTAAGCCGAGTGGAGGTAGTGATTGTGCTACCTGCACTTGCATTTGTATTCAGGGTTCCATTGATTTTGCGAGCCTTCATCTATCAGGATATCCTGGGCTTGCTACCGGATATGGATCTAAAGTTGGGTTTAATTTTGGAGTATTTGCCACGCATCCAATTATGGAAATAGGTCCTGGAAATTTAGCTGTTAGGGGTGGTCTGGAATTCATCCAAAAAGGTGCTAAATATTCTGCCGATCCTGTTAAAGAAACTGTTGGATTGAACTATATAGAGCTCCCTATTGATGCGCTTTTTCAATTCCCTGTGATGGATAATAACACTGTCTTTGCAGGGTTAGGTCCTTATTTTGCGTATGGAGTAGGTGGAAAAGATAAGTATTCAGATGGAACGACAACTGAATCCTCAAGCTCGTTTGGGAGTAATGGGGCTAAGCATTTTGATTTTGGACTTCAATTTATCGGTGGTTTTCGGCTTTCATGCATGGCTTCAATAAGCCTATCTTATGATTTAGGTTTGCTTAACATAGCAAACAGTAATAGCAATGGTTCAGGATATACCATCCATGATAAAAACGGAGTTTTCAGTATCAATCTTTCATATTGCCTCGGCGGCTTAATGAATAAATAAATGTAGTTTCTTATTCCCCTTTTCCCTCGGCGCAGGTCTTTCAAAAGCTTGCGCCTTTTTTATAGTTTATTGATTGTTAATTCATTAGGATTATCTTTTTGTGACCTGTAATTTTTTTGAGATCACTTATTTTCTGATGCTTCAAATTCGGTAATTTTACGCTGCTTCATTAAATTCTTCATTACCCTTATAACTCACTAACCTGGATTCACGAAGCATTGGTTGTACAACTTTCCCATTAATTTTTGCTTGCTGTCCCATTAGTTCTGAATATTTTTTTATCAAATAAAAATTTGTGCAGTATGTATTCGTATGCGTTATTGGAAAAGAACTGTCATTATCTGATTCAGGAAAAAGAAGAAGGCGATATTGAACTCGTAAAAGTAAATTTTGAAACAGATTACTGTGTGCATGTCTCAAAATTTTTGGAAGTAACTGAGTTGGAATGGAAAAAGAAGAGTGATAATATTTTTGAGATACTCGAGTTGCTGGATGATGATAAGGTGAAAGAATGGCAAACGGTTAAAAAGGATAGCGAGAGCAGTATTAATTATGAAGAAGATGAGGAATAATTGATTAATGACGGAATAGATAATTAAAATATCATTCTAAAATTTTTTATCATTCAATTTAAAAAATCGGCCTCGCAAAAAGCGAGGCCAATTTTTTTGACTTAGGTACAAGGTTTACTTTTTTATAAGGCTAACTATAAACAGCAGCACGATTGCGCCACCAGTTGCAATAAGTAATGAGCCCAAAAGGCTTCCGCTGAAAATGCCAAGAGCGCCTGCAATCCATCCACCAATGACTGCGCCGAGTATTCCGACAATGATATTACCAATGAGCCCGAAGCCACCGCCTTTGGTGAGTTGGCCGGCAAGCCAGCCTGCAACAGCGCCCAATAAAATGAACCATAGAAATTGCATAAGAGTTTGTTTTTAGGTTAAGAAAATTGATAAGGATTATAAGCGGAAAAGGTACACTATTAAATAGTTCGAACATCGGACAGAAGCCTCATGTATTTGGGTAATTTTTGTAAAGGATAATTCTTTGCCTCAGGGTTTTGACCCGAGTTTCTTTTTTATAGTTGTTAATACCGGCTGGATATCTGGCGAAAGCTTTAAATAGAAAACTGTAACTGCATATAGACTAATAAACGTAGTACTTCTGATTAAAATCCATACAATGCCGCTTTTGTTCGAGAACAAAAAACTGCAAATGAAGAAATCAGCAATTGCAATCAGTAAAGTGTATACAGTTTCTTTACTGAATGGTTGCATTTCAAATTTTCTGAAAAGAAACAGAAATCGAATGAAGTTGTAAATCGCAAATGATATGAGCGTTGCTACAGCCGGGCCGACAAGGCCGAAATTTTTGGTGAAGATATAAGACAGCGGAAGTGAAATCGAAAGAAGAATAACACCAGTAATAAAATCAAATCTCCAGAATGTTGATGTTCCGATAATCTGTGCATTAACTCCCGTCCCTAAATCAATGATGCAATTTAGCCCGAGAAAGAAAAAAACAGGCTGCGCCTGAAGAAAATCCTTTTGAAGATTGAAAGTATCAATGCCATCTTTAAAGTTCAGCCATATCAACATAAAAATGGCTATTGAAAAAATCAATTGGTTAATGGAAGAGCTTTGATAAATACGGTTTATTTTTTTAATGTCTTTGTCTTTCCATGCTTTTGAAAGTGGTGCAATAGATGAAGCAATAATACCGCGCTGTGGTGCTTGCATGATGCTTGTCATGTATTGGGCTAACATAAAAATGCCTGCATTGGCGAGCCCTTTTGGCATCACCGCAGCAAGAACAATCGGAGAAAACACCGCAGCAACGTTATGCAAAAGATTTGCACTCCACACAAATGCGGCAAGCGCCGCAATTTTTTTCCTGAATTTTTTGGTTACCCTACTGATGGAAAATGTGAAATGAATTTCTTTCATGAAAACAAGATAGATCAGCAATGTAAAAGCGATAATAAGATAGTTTAAGGAAAAAAGTTTTATGAAAGGATCAAAACTGCTGAATATATGTGCTGTTGTAAGAACAATAAGCAGTGTTGTAAGAGCGCGAAACTGAACTTCGCGCAGATAAGTTGTGAAGACGGATTTTTTTTGCTGCCATGCATATGCTTCGAGCAAAGAATATAATGTGAAGCCGAAACCAAAAGGGAAAGTCCAGGAATAATATTTGATAAGATCCTGCGAATTTGCACCGAATTTACGGATGACAAGATTTTTAAAAACAAAGCCACCCATCAACACAAGCACAAAACCTGCAATACCAATAACCAACGCAACCATTGCAAGGTCATTCTTTTTTCTTTCAAGGTTATCTGAATAGTAGGGGAAGAATTTATGTATATATGCCTGCATGCCGAGATTGGCAAATGAAAACATGATATTGGCTATCGAAACAAAAATCCCCGTGAGCCCGTATTGCGTTTGAGTAAAGCCACCTTGTCTTGTGAAGAGGTAAGTATTCAGAAATCCAAATGCAAATCCTAAATACACAATGCCGGAAGAAATAATGCTTTGCCGCCGTATAGTGCTCATGAAACTGATTGAAAATTATTGCTGCAAAGATGCAGTCTTTTATTTAATCGGCTTTTTGAAGTTTGATGTAGAAATTTTCATCCACTGCAAAATTTTCAACACCTTTCATTTTGGTGGATTGCCATTGTTCCGTTGGATGCAGCCATTGTTTTTTCCCGCCAATCAATTTCACGGGCATATTAAATCCTGCAACACAATTTGTCCATCTGTAAGAAAACTCATTAGTGCCGGTTTTATATTCCAGCACGGGAATTTTCGTTGTGCGCAGATACTGATCAAACACTTTCGAAAAATCTTTTTTGGCGTGAGCGCTGATATAATCTTCAATCTGTTTTGTTGTAACTGTCTGGTGATAAAAATCTTTATTCAACCCTCTCAAAATTTCTCTGAACAAAGAATCATTGTCAATAATATGCCTGATCGTGTGAAGCATGTTGCCGCCTTTGTAATACATATCACCTGAGCCACCTTTATTGACGCCGTAGTATCCGATGATCGGCCTGTCGTTTGTTATTTTTTTTCTCGTGCCAATGCAATATTCATTGCCGGCTTCAATCCCATCCTGGCAATCGGTATATAAAGTTTCTGTGTAATTGGTGAAACCTTCATGCACCCACATATCAGCTTCTTCCTTGCAGGTGATATTATTTCCAAACCATTCATGCCCGCTTTCGTGCACAATAATAAAATCCCATTTCAAGCCCCAGCCTGTTTGTGATAAATCTTTTCCGAGATAACCATTTTCAAAACGGTTTCCGTAGGCCACCGCGCTTTGATGTTCCATGCCAAGATGTGGAGCTTGCACTAATTTGTATCCATCTTCATAAAACGGATAAGGCCCCATCCAATATTCAAAACAACGAAGCATGCTGTCTGCCTGTTTGAATTGTTTTTTTGCTTTTTCAAGATCATAATCGAGCACCCAATAATCACAATCAAGCTTTCCTTTCTCGCCATTAAAATCCTCATGCCACGTAACGTACTTGCCGATATAAGGAATGATATTGTAATTGTTGATTGGATTTTTCACTTCCCATCTGTAAGTATCAGTTCCATCATTGTTTGATTTTTTTTCTTTCAGTCTTCCATTGCCGACAGCAATCAATGTATCAGGAACAGTGATCGTCAATGATGCGCCATTATCAGGCTCATCACCGAGATAATCTTTGCAGGGAAACCAAACACTTGCGCCCAAACCTTCGCAGGCAACGCTCATCCACGGCCTACCCAATTTGTCTTTTGTGAAAATCCATCCGCCATCCCAAGGGGGCTTAATTGCTTCGCGGGGCTTGCCGTGATATGAAATTTTAATTTTTTCAATTTTATTTTCGCTAAGCTTTATTGGGAATTCTATCCAAAAAACATTTCCGCTTCTTGAATATTTCAACTGTTTTTTATTCCATTCAATAGAAATTATTTCAAGCGGTTCCTGCAAATCTATTTGCATTTTGCTTTCACTATGTGTTACTTTAAAAGAAATTTCATTGCTGCCGTTAATTGTTTTGGTTGCATAATCCGGCTTCACTTCAATATCATATCTCAGCACATCCCACCACGCTCTTTCAGGTGTCACTGAACCTCGCAAAGTATCTGCATGCGTAAATTTTTTTTCTTCGGTTTGTGCCATGCATGATTGCATGATCAAAAAACATACAGCATAAAAACAAATGCTAATCGTCCTCATTGCTAAAATCTTTTAATAATCAAATGAAGATAAAAAAACATACCGCAATAAATTCATAAATAATTTTCTGCTGTTATTACCAAATCAATAATTCGCTAACTTTATGTCTCACCAAAGAAAAAGGAGGTATTCATGCTATCTACAGATAAATCATGGACGCCTTCGGTTAATTTCGCTTAACCGGGCTTTCTCCAAAAAATAATCTGCTGACCAACTGGTCAGGAACCACCTTAACGGGTGGTTTTTTTCTGATCTGGATGAACGTTTGATAACGCGATATGCTTTTAAACGCAACTGATTTTTCGTAATTTTAGGGAAAGCTTGTTGTCATGAAAAATAAAACCTATTCTTTCGGTCGATGTATCCTGACCATTGTTATCATTTTTCTATCTATAGAGTCTTATTCCCAGGATCAGAGTTTGAAAAATATTGAAGCAGTTCAACCGGCTTTTACAAGCTCTTCTGACCTTCAGTACCTGATGGGAGAGCGCATATACAACAATAAAGCAGGAACAGACGCAAATGTTCTTTTATACCCGAATTGGCAAAGGGGAGTTGTGAATTTCAGCAACGGAAAACAGTTAAGCGATGTTGAGCTTGAGTTTAATCTTGCCCGCAATGAACTGTATTTTAAAAATAATGACAGGCCTAATCTTTTTGCAGACCCGGTAAAGTCATTTTATATCATCGATACATCGAATGGTGTTTCTAAGATCGCATTTTTTAGCAATGGTTATCCGAATTTAGACCATCGGACAAATAAAGCTTTTTATCTCGTGTTAAATTCAGGCGCTGCCTTGCATTTATTGAAATATGTGTCGGTAAAAAAAGAAGAACAATATGAGTATGGATCTGCAAGCAAAACGGTATACGATCTTTCTGAAGATCTGATTGTGTATGATGTTAAAAGCAATTCGCTTAAAGCAATTAAGAATAATATATCTTCTTTAATAAAAGCTTTGCCTGCATACACTTCAGTAATACAGAAATCACTTGCAGGTAAAAAAAGCTATTTAACTGATAGCGAAATTCTGGCGATTGTTCAACAAGTGAATAATGCAATATTATAAAGTATTCAAAAGAATCAGCACTTTTTCTCTTCATTCGCCTTTGTCTTCTTCTAAATCATCATGGTCATCACCACCAAGACTATAATAATTATTCTCTTCATCTTCTTCACCGATGGCTTCATCAGCATCGTCTAATTCTGATCCCGGAACATCTAGATCGTTATCGCCCAATTTATTTTTCGTTTTCTTTTTTTCAAGCTTGGGGTTATCATCTCCATCGATTGATCCTGCCTTTTCGCCCTTGTTATAAATATCTTCACTGGCATCATATTCGGGATCGCCATAAATTTTGGGTTTGCTGTTTTCTTCTTCGCTTTTCTTTTTCTTATCCATAAAAAATATTTTTAGTGAATGTTTTAATTGTTCATGCAAATTAGTCAACCTATATGACGATGCAATAGTTTATTTCGACGAGAGGTGAATGAAGACGCCGGCAAAAAAAATGCTCATCCCAATTTTTGATTGATATATTTTCTGCAAGGTTTCTCGATCGCGTAATAAGTAATGGATGATAATGCGATCAGCAATAAAACATACAAGCAGCAAAACATCAGCCCACTTGAAAAGTCAATATTCAGTTTGCCTCTGCCAACTCCGGTAACGCCAGGTAGGCGAATGCCATGTGAGAAAGGCACCTGAAAAAATATCTGCATCATATAAATAGAGAAAGAAATATCGCCAATGAACTGAAGAACTTTGGTGTTGCAGGCTTTGTGAACAAAACCTTCATTGCTTGCAAAGCTCAACACTAATAAAGAAAACAACACTACACAAATAGCATCATTCACCGCAAAATGAAGTGCTGCAATCATGAGCAATAAAAGCAGCACTGAAAAAATATCTTTCTGAAATATTTTTTTAACGGAAGCAATTTGATAAGCCTGGTAAATAATCATGCCGCACATAAAACCAGCGAGCCCGCGCAGAAAACCATAGTCATAAGTAGAATTGATATTATGAGGCACAGGTGCTGACGGATATAGTGGATTTTTTCTCGGCAACAAATACATGATGCTGTAATAAGCACCGATGATGAACAAAATGAAAAAAATAATTGATAATGCTTTTTTCTTGTTAATAGATAAGGCAAGCAATGGAAATACCATATAGCTCCACCATTCCGGGCTGATGCTCCAGGACGGAATATTCCATGTGTATATTTTAGTGACGTAAAAAGAATGCAGCAACAGAAAATTTGCCGGCAATGCTGAAATATCTTCAATCAATTTTGCCTGAGAATCCGGTTGTGGCAAAAACTGAATGAATACAATCAATGCTAACAAAGAAAAAAAATGCAATGGATAAATTCTCGCAAACCTTGCAACGATAAATTGCCTGAAGGATTTTTTTTCAATGGCAGCTTCAAAAGCTTTTCCATAAACATGGAACATGATGAAGCCGCTCATGATAAAAAATAAATCAACCATCAAATAGCATTTATCGAAGAACATGGTTTGCTGTGAAGGAATGAAACGTGCAATGGCCATTTCAAAATGAAAGATGGCTACCAGCAAAGCCGCAATGCCACGCAACGGAGTCAGATTGGAAATATATTTGGCATTGTGCAGCATTAATCAGTAGATGAAAACAGATTGATTGAATGTTGAAGATAAAAGAAAATATTTCATTTATGCATTGAAGATGTATAAAAACAAAAGGGAACTCAAATTTTCACTTGAATTCCCTTGAATCTTGTTCCTTGGATCTTCTTTACTGCTTCTTCAACTTATCCTTGAACGCTTTCTCAAACTTCTCCACTTTAGGCCTGATTACGAATGAGCAATAAGGATAAGAACCATGTGTGTTGTAATAATTCTGATGATAATTTTCTGCTGGGTAAAAATTAGTAAATGCAGTAATCTCTGTCACGATTGGCTTGTCATAAGCTTTATTTTTATCAAGCTCGGTTTTATAATGTTCTGCTTTTTGTTTTTGTTCTGCATTGTGATAAAAAACGGCACTGCGATATTGCGGCCCCACATCATTTCCTTGTCTGTTCAAAGTAGTCGGGTCGTGGCTTTCCCAGAACACTTCCAGCAAATCATCAAAAGAAATCTCTTTCGGGTCGTATATGATTTGTAATGCTTCTGCATGGCCGGTTGTGCCTGTACAAACTTCTTCATAAGAAGGATTTTTCACCTGTCCGCCTGAATAGCCGGAAGTCACTTTCAGCACGCCTTTCAGCCTTTGAAAAATAGCTTCGGTGCACCAGAAGCAGCCGTTCGCAAAAGTGGCCGTGTCGGTCTTGACACCGGCTGGAATAGTTGTTTCGCTCATATTTATATTTTGTGTGTTAGGTTCTTCGCAGGAGCCCGTTAGCAGCGCCATCGATGCAATAAAAGCAAAAATGCTCATAGTTTTCATTTTAATGATGTTATGCAAAATTAAATTCATTTACGATGCAAATTAGCTTTCGGTTCTTGCCAATTATGTAAGCAATATGACAATTGAAAGGCTTTAAATGTTTGTTAACAACTGTCGAGAATTTACGATTTTAGATATACGATGTACGATTTCTCCTATTTGTGCTTCATTATTAATTTTTAATTCTTAATTATTAATTGTTTTGTCTTTTTGGTCACGAGCATTTATCCTCTCCTCACCATCCTTGCGTCGCACTCTTGTACACTAACAATTCTATGGAGCGTTGGTTCACAACCTGCGACTTCAAGCAAGGCATCTGACGGTTGCAAATAATCATAAGTTTTGGCAATGATTACCATCCGTCTGATGCCTTTATTTTCTCGTTCCTTATTCCTAATTTCTTATTTCTAATTTCAATGCTAACTTTATCCATTAAAAATCAACAGGAACTATCGCATGAAGTTTTTCCCCGAATCGGCATTGACACAACTGGAATTCGACAAAGTGAAGGCATTGCTCGCTGCGCATTGCAAAACTGAATATGCTTCAGAAAAAGCGAATAACCTGCGCATACATACAAGGCGGGAATTCATTGAGCTGGAATTGCAGCAATCGAATGAATTCAAATTATTGATTCAGCATGCACAATATTTCCCGAATGATTATGTCCTAAATCTTTCAAAAGAATTAAAACTGCTGGGCATTCCCGGAGCAGTTTTAAAAGGCGAAGATTTTCTGGAAATCAGAAAGCTCGCAGAAAATATCAAGAACATTTTTCGCTGGTTTGATAATGAAAAGAAACTCGCGTATCCGGCGCTCGCCAAAGTAATTGAACATACGCATTATGAAAAAAAGATTATTGCAGAAATTGATGAAATCATCGATGAAAGCGGGAATGTGAAAGACAGTGCTTCCGAAGCGCTTGCAAATATCAGGTTAAGCTTATACCGCAAGCGCAATGAGCTTCGCCGTGCATTCGACAGAATTTTATCAAAGCTTGCCAAAGCTGGCTATGTTGCAGAAACGGAAGAAGCATTTTTAAATGGAAGGAGAGTTGTCGCCATTTTTGCCGAGAACAAAAGACAAGTGAAAGGAATTCTTCACGGTGAAAGCGACACGCGAAGAACATCTTTCATTGAGCCGGAAGAAACAATCGGTTTAAACAATGAAGTGTTTTCTCTGGAGCATGCAGAAAGCCGCGAAGTGCATCGCATTCTGCGTGAGCTCACGGGCAAACTTTCCGGTTATGCCTCACTGTTATCGACTTATCATGACATTCTCGGCGAGTATGATTTCATTTCAGCCAAAGCAAAACTGGCTGTTGATATCAATGGCAATCATCCGTTGCTGAACGATAAAGCGCATGTTCATTTGAAAGAGGCTCATCATCCATTATTATATCTCTATAATAAAAAAAATCAAAAACCAACGATTCCGACAAATATTGAATTGAATGAAAAGAATCGGATTCTTGTAATCTCCGGCCCAAATGCAGGCGGCAAAACGGTTTCATTAAAAACAGTCGGGCTTTTGCAATTGATGATACAAAGCGGATTATTAATTCCTGTTCACCCAAATTCCGAGCTTGGTATTTTTAAGCAATTGATGATTCATATCGGCGACACGCAAAGCCTGGAATTTGAATTGAGCACTTACAGCTCACATTTGATGAACATGAAATATTTCATGGAAAATGCCAACGGGAAGACTTTATTTTTTATCGATGAATTAGGAAGCGGCAGTGACCCGAATCTTGGCGGCGCATTTGCAGAAGTGATTTTGGAAGAATTAGTGCGCAAACATTCTCTCGGAATTGTGACCACGCATTATCTGAATTTAAAAGTGATGGCAAACAAAACACCGGGCATCATCAACGGCGCGATGGCATTCGATGAAAAAAATCTTCAGCCATTATATAAACTGATTATCGGCAAGCCTGGTTCGTCATATACTTTTTCAATTGCAGAAAGAATTGGTCTTGAACCAAGGTTAATCAAGCGTGCGAGAGCACTTGTTGAAGAAGACCATTTCCGTTTGGATAAATTATTAAACAGAACAGAACAGGATTTGCAGAATATCGAGAAAGAGAAAAAAGAATTGCAAAAGCTGATGAAGGAAAATGAGCGGTTAAAAAAAGAAATGGAGATATTGATCAACAAAGAAAAGCATCAGCAGCAGGTTGAATTGCTGAAACAGCAAAATAGAATTTCAGAAGAGCGCATCACGTATTTAAAAGAAATGGAGCGCAAGTTGAAACAAATCATTTTCGATTGGCGCAAAGCTGAAAACAAGAATGAAGTGATTAAGCAAATGCAGGCACTTCTTTTTCATCAAAAGGAAAAACAGGTGAATGAAAAAGTGAAAAAGAAATTCGATTTGAAATACACAGAAATTGGCGGAGAAGCAAAAGTGGGAGATAAAGTGATGATGAAAAAAAACCATCAGGTTGGTACGCTCAGAGAAGTGCGCGGAAAAAAAGCCGTTGTGCAATTAGGGCTTATTCCGATTACAGTCGAACTAAGCGAGCTGACTGTTGTGAAAGACAAGCCGCTGGAAGAAATAGCAAAATGAAGTTGAAGTATTATTATCATTTTTTGCTTACAAATATTAAAACTTAAAGAAAATGAGCCAGGCATTTGTGAAAGAAGAGGACGGTCAATGGTTGCATGATGTGCCACCGACGCTAACTGCGTTGATAAACTATCTGACCAGAGAAAACAATGGCATCCGTGTATATGAAAAGAAAAATTATGCAGGTGCCAAAGGGAAAGAAGTGCATGAAATGAGCAACGGTCTGGCATATTCGAAGGATACGGACGGAAAATGGTATGTTGTATAAACTTTAAGAAAGAATCTGCTGATATCAGTGAAATGGCAAACTTGTGGCAGCAAATTTGAATAAGAGGTTTGGAGTAACTTACGGCGGAAAGCATGGCTACGAGTGCTGCACCTATGGCGGATAAAAAAGAAAAAATAAAGAGACCTTTATACAAGCGCATCCTGCGGGTGCTTTTCATTTCAATATTGATTTTGCTGCTGCTGTTGATTGCAATCGGGCTGCTCATTCAGACTGCGCCTGTTCAAAATTTCCTGAGAGGAAAGGCGGTTACTTATCTGCAAAATAAGCTTCACACAAAAGTGGAGATTGGCAAAATTTATATAGGCTTTCCAAAGAATATAATAATAGAAAATGTTTTTCTGGAAGACCAGAAGCACGACACTTTGTTTTCTGCCGGAAAGCTATCCGTGGACATCAGTATGTTGAAATTGCTCCACAGTGAGGTGGAAATTAGTGATGTCTCGTTGCGTCAGGCAACCATAAAAATCAAAAGGCAATTGCCGGATACGGCTTTCAATTTTCAGTATATTATTAATGCATTTTCATCTCCAGATAATAAGACTGAAAAGAAAACGGATACTTCATCAACAAAAATTTCAATCAAGGATATTTCGTTAGATGATATCAGAGCTGTTTATGATGATGCGGTAACAGGAAATGATGTAGATGTTTTGTTGAAGCATTTAGCTGTTCATGTAAGCGAGCTTGATTTAAAGAATCAATATTTTGAGATCCCGGACATTAGCATTGATGGGCTAAAAGGAAAAATATATCAGAATGAACCTTTAGTTAAAACTTCTGTTGCAAGTGCTTCATCCGGCAATGATGCTTTGCCGAAATTTAAGTTTAGAAATATTTCGTTGAAAAATATAAGGCTTGATTATCGAAATAATCCTTCTCAATTATTTGCAGAAATGGATGTGAAAAATCTTTCTGTTCAGGCTAATGTTTTTGATTTAAATAAACAAACAATCAATCTTGATAAAGTCGAACTATCAAATACGACAGTTTCTGTTCGGTTAGGCAAAGGCGTTAATAAAAAAATAATCCCAAAAATAAATTCTGCGACACCAGATTCGTCTGGTTGGAGAATCATGGTGAAAGAATTATTATTGGATGATAATAACATTGCTTTTGATGATGATAATGCTCCTAAACAAAAAAAAGGGATGGATTATGCTCATCTCAAAAGCAGCGGCACAACATTGCATGTCAGCAATCTTTTGTATTCCAACGATTCGATTGCAGGAAATATTTCAAAAGGAGTGCTGGCGGAACAATGCGGATTTAAACTACAAAATTTTCAGGGAGATTTCTTGTATGCAAAGAAAGAAGCTTATATCAAAAACTTCAGGATACAGACACCGGGCACCTTGTTGCAACGCTCAATCGTGATTGATTATCCATCAATAGAAGCGCTGAAGAAAAATATCAAGCTGCTTATGCTTGATATTGATTTGAAGAATGCGAAGATTCAGGCAAAAGATATCCTCACATTTGCTCCTTTTCTTGATACAATGGCTGCCCTTAAAAACCCCAACACTGTTTTTGTAATCAACGCAAGAATAAAAGGCAGTATCTCGGATTTAAGAATTGAGCAGCTTCAATTTTCCGGTTTACAAAACACAAAGATTGAAGCAAGTGGGTTTGTGAAAGGATTGCCTGACATGAAATCATTGCAGACAAGTTTGAATGTAAAAAATATTAGTACGACAAGAAGCGATATTGAAAGTTTTATATCTAAAAATAGCTTGCCATCTAATATTACGATTCCTGAAAGATTGGATGTGAGCGGACAAGTGAAAGGCGATATGAAAAACCTGGTTACAGATTTGACTTTGAATTCAAGCGCAGGAAAAGCTACTGTGAAAGGGAATTTCAGAAATCTGGATGATGCAAAAAATATTGCCTATGATGCAAACATCGCAACTCAGGATTTAGATCTTGGTTATATTTTAAAGGATGACAGTACCTATGGAATTATTACGATGCAGGCAAAAGCAATTGGTCATGGCACTGATCCCAAAACTGCCAATGCAAATATTGAAGGATCGATACAATCTGCTGTTTATAAAAAATATAATTATCATAATGCGCACATTAAGGCTTCTCTCGCCAACCATATTGGGAAAGCAGACATCACCATTCACGATCCGAGTATCAGTTTGTCGCTGAATGGTTCGGCAGATTTCAGTACAAAATATCCGGCAATAAAAATTAAGTCGACCATTGACAGCATTAAAACAAAACCACTTCATTTCACGACAGATGATATTGCGTATCATGGATTGATTGATGCAGATTTCCCGGTCAGCAACCCTGATAGTTTGGATGGAAATTTATTTGTTGAGAATTCTTTGTTAGTAATGAATGGGAAGAAAATAAAGATGGACACTATCAAAGTTTCAGCGGGGAAAACTGATAGCGGGCAATTTCTTCGGTTATATGCAGACGTTATGAGCGCAGAGCTTCATGGAAAATACAAGCTTACAGAAATGGGAAATGTTTTTCAGCAATTGATAGAGCCTTATTTTTCAACGGCGAAAAGTAAACCTGTTCAATTGCAGCCATATCATTTTTTTGTTTCTGTTTCCATTCACAACGGACCGATTATTAAAGAATTTGCTCCGACACTTAAGCGGCTTGACCCTATTGTGTTTTATGGAAATTTTGATTCGGAAAAAGGCTGGGGCGCAGATTTGAATTCTCCGCTGATTTTGTATGCAGATTCAAGAATCCAAAACCTAAAGCTGCATGCAAAACCTGATGGGAAAACTTTGAACATACAGACTTCATTGCAGCAATATGCGAGTGGAAAAAATTTTTCTTTATATAACACTTTACTCAATGCT
This sequence comes from Puia sp., assembly GCA_035295505.1. Lineage (GTDB taxonomy): Bacteria > Bacteroidota > Bacteroidia > Chitinophagales > Chitinophagaceae > Puia. The sequence goes on from DATGIX010000199.1 coordinate 20,496, forward strand.
TCCATTGCAGATAACAAGATTGATTTTGCATTGAATATTCAGGACAAATCATCCAAAGATAAATATCATCTCGCAGGATTGGTGCAGAGCAAAGATTCCGGTGCTTACTATTTTTCATTGAAGCCGGAAAAACTTTTGTTGAATTATGAGAAATGGAATATCGCAGGCGATAATGCAATAGAATATTCTTCTGCAAAAACAACAGCTCATCATTTCAACCTGAACAAAGGCTCAGAAGAATTGAATATTAATAGCAACTCTGGTGAAACAAATGCACCACTCGAGATATCTTTCAATAAATTTTTATTATCGACAATAACAGGTTTTGCAGGAACTGATTCTTTGCTTGCAAATGGTGAGCTTAACGGAAAAGTGGTGGTTAAAGATTTGCCATCAAAACCAACTTTTACCAGTGATCTGAAAATAAAAGAGTTGAGCATTTACAAAGACACTGTTGGCGACATTACATTGAAGGTTAACAACACGGAAGAAAATAAATTTTCTGCGGATGTTCATATCACCGGACATGGCAATGATGTTGCATTGAATGGTGATTATTATGTGAAGCCTGATAATAACAGCAATTTCGATTTTGCATTAGATATACGAAACCTTGAACTGGCTTCGGTTGTAGGCATTTCAAATGGCGCATTGAAAAGTGCATCAGGTGCAGTGAATGGGAAACTTACTTTCAAAGGGACAATTGATAAACCAGATGTCAATGGAAATATAGCTTTCAACAAAGCTGTACTTACACCAGCAATGCTCAACAGCAGTTTCTCTATAGACGGGCAAAAATTTGAAGTGGATAATGATGGATTTAATTTTGATAACCTTACTATTTTAGATTCTTCAAAAAATAAATTAGTGCTTGATGGCAACGTGAACACCAAAGATTACAAACATTATAATTTTGATCTTTCCATCAATGCAAGAAATTTTCAGGCACTGAACAGCACCAAACGAGATAATAAATTATACTACGGACAATTGTTCTTTAACGCGAGGCTCGATATTAAAGGAACCGAGTTGCAACCTGTGGTTGACGGAACGCTGAGAATAAATAATAAGACAAAACTCACTGTCGTGATGCCGCAAGATGAGCCCGGTGTTCAGGACAGAGAAGGCATCGTTCGGTTTGTTGATTTGAAATCTCCGCAGCGTGATTCAATTTTGAATGCAGGTTATGATTCAGTCGGAAAATCTGCGCTTAGAGGATTTGATATATCA
>DATGIX010000200.1:0-11648 GCA_035295505.1 Puia sp.
ATATAAAATATAAATCAATAATTATGCGAATAAGAAAAATCACATGGCTGGGAATCCTGCCAATCATGCTCCTTTCATGCGTTAGCAGCAAAAAATTCAAATCACTTCAGTCAAAATATGATGACCTGAGCAAATCCAATGCTGCCTTGCAAAGCGATCTGAAAAATTGTCGCGACCAGAAATCAATAAGCGATGCAGCACTTAATAAAAAAACTTCCGGTGATGAAGCAGAAATTGATGCGCTAAAAAAACAGATTGATTACCTGAAAGCAAATAATACTCAAGCCTTAAAGCAATTGGAAGACCTCTCTGTGATTTCCAGTTCGCAGGCACAGAGCATCAAACAATCACTGGATAATATTGGCGCAAAAGATGCATACATACATGACCTTCGCTCAGCGCTCGCGCATAAAGATTCTCTGAATATGGCACTCGTTAGCAATCTGAAAGGAGCCGTCGGAGATTTGAATGACAAAGATATCAACATCAAAGTTGATAAAGGTGTTGTTTATATCGATATCTCCGATAAGCTCCTTTTTCAAAGCGGCAGTTATAATGTCACGGAAAAAGCAAAAGGGGTCTTGGGCAAAGTGGCGCTTGTGCTAAAGAACCAGCCAGATATTGAATTTATGGTGGAAGGGCATACTGATAATGTTCCATTCCATCGTGGTGATTTATTAGATAACTGGGATCTTTCAGTGAAACGCGCCACGTCTGTAGTCCGGATCCTTCAAAATAAGTATGGGCTAACGCCAACGCATATCGCAGCAGCAGGCCGGAGCGAATACCTGCCGGTAGATTCCAACAGCACTTCGGCAGGCCGTGCAGCAAACAGACGCACACGGATTATTATCCTTCCGCAGCTTGATCAGTTCTTTAAATTATTAGAGAAAAAATAGTTTTTTGTTTGAGAGTTTTCGGGGGTAAATAAGGGCTTATGAAATGAAAATTTTGTAAGCCCTTTCATTATTATATCCGCAAGTAATCATTATGCGCCGTTGCCAATAAAATTATTGGTTCTTATTTTTATAACATTAGCTGATAACGCTAAATAAGGCGAATACAGACATATCCCTGAAGAATTGGACATGGCATCGCTCATGGGCATGATGAAATCGGAAGATATAATATCATGATTACAGTACCTGAAGATAGATTCCAGCGCCTTACATAACTAAACTCCTTTTTAAAACAGGCATATAGCTGATTGTTTTCCTATAAAAGTCTTGCACTTGACTAACGTCTGATTTCTAATTACTAAATTTGTTAATAGCTCACATTTTTGAATTCAGACTGAACATTGCTGAACTATGCAAGTAGCAAACACCAAAGATTTTCAAAAAGAATTACTGCTATCAAATTTCACGATAGAGAACCTTCACGAGGCTGTGTTTTGGATTGATTCAGAACAAAATATTTTTCAGGTAAATGACATGGCTTGCCAGATGATTGGCTATTCACGCGAAGAACTTACCAAAAAGAAAGTCACTGATATTAATCCTTCAACAGTTGTGATGGATTGGGAAAAATTCTGGAAGCGATTGAAGAAGGAAAAGAAAATTGTTTTTGAAGCGCAGCATTGGCATAAATCAGGATATCTCTATGATGTTGAAATAACAGGAAATTTTATTGAGCTTGATGGAAAAGAATATTCATGCAGCCTTGTGAGAGATATCAAAGAAAAGAAAAAGCATGAAAAGCTGATGGAGGAGAGATTGAATGAAATTGAATTATATAATAGCACCGTAAAAAATATCCGAGACCAGATATTCTGGCTCGATAAAGACGGGCATTTTATACGTGTGAATGAATCGGTCATTCGCGAATCCGGATATTCGAATGATGAGTTGATGAAAATGACTGTGTTCGACCTTAACCCTACGCTCACTAAAAAAGAATGGGACCTGCGATGGGAAGAAACAAAAAAAACAGGCCAGCAGATTTTGCAAACAACTCATCGCGATAACAGGGGAAATATTTATCCTGTTGAGGTTACCAATAATTTCATTGAACATAATGGAGCCGAATATTTTTGTAGCTCCGTCCGCGATATAAAGAAAAGAAAAAGAGATGAAGAGATACTTCGCTCTATTTCAGAAAGCACATCAAGCGTGACGGGAAGTGATTATTTCAGAGAGCTTACAAAATTTATTACTGATATATTAGACGTTCGCTATTCAATGGTTGTTTCCTGCTCGAACGATGAGGTCACTAAACTCCGCATGCTTTCTTATGTGGACAGACAGGAGGTTCTAGAGAATATTCAATACGACACTAAGGGAACGCCATGTGAAATCGTGATGCAGGGAAAAGAATTTTTTTGTGCTGATAAACTCGAAGAAACTTTTCCACGTGAGAAAGGAATCAAATCATGGATCGCTGTTCCGATATATAGCCCGTCAACAGGAAAAGTGATTGGCAATATCGCTGCTTTCGACCGCGTGCCAATGACAAACGAACAAAATCAAATTGACATACTTCGCATTTTTGCCGCAAGAGCAGGTGCTGAAATAGACAGAATTAGAGCCGAAGAAAAATTGAGAGAAACGCTTGAAAGCGCAAATGTAGAACTGCAACATCAACTCAAAGAAAGTGAAGAACGCTTTCGGGATTTATTTGAAGAAGCGCCAATCGCTTACGTGAATGAAGGGCTCGATTCAAAATTCATTCGTGCAAATCGTGCTGCACTGCGGATTCTCGGAGTTAAGCCTGAAGATGTACCGAATACATACGGGAAAAAAATGGCGCCTGATACGCCCGATGCGCAGCGCCGAATGAAAGAAGCTTTCGAATCAATTGGACGCGGTACTGATACAAGTGGTGTAGTTTTAGAAATGCGCCGGCAGGATAATGGAAAGCCTCTATGGATTCAATGGTGGTCAAATCCTGATAAAAGCGGGCAATTCACACGCACTATGTTTTTAGATATTACAGAACAAGTGTTGATGGAACAAGAGCAGGCAAGATTGAAAGCTGAGAATAAATATCTGCAGGAAGAAATCAAGCTCAACTACAATTTTGAAGACATCGTTAGCAAGAGCAAAAATTTTCATCGTGTATTGCAACAAATAGAACAAGTTGCCTCTACCAATGCAACTGTTTTGATAATGGGCGAAAGCGGAACAGGAAAAGAATTGATTGCACGCGCAGTTCACAATATCAGCAATCGTGCAAAACGACCATTGGTAAAAGTGAATTGCGCAACACTTCCGGCAAATTTAATCGAGAGTGAATTGTTCGGTCATGAAAAAGGCGCATTCACCGGAGCAATGGAAAGAAAAATCGGCCGCTTTGAACTCGCCGATGGAGGAACAATTTTTTTAGATGAGATTGGAGAATTGCCTGTTGAGCTGCAGGCAAAATTGCTGCGCGTTTTGCAGGAAGGCGAATTTGAAAGACTTGGAAATCCGAAAACCATGAAAGTGAATGTGCGTGTTATTGCCGCAACAAATCGAAATCTCACAAACGCTATTGAGAAAAAAGAATTCAGGGAAGATTTGTATTATCGGTTGAATGTATTTCCAATAACCTGTCCCCCATTACGCGAAAGAAAAGAAGATATCCCATTATTAGTAAAACATTTCTTGCAAAAACATGAATCAAGAGTTGGAAAGAAAATTTCCAACGTTCCTACAAATGTAATGGATGCATTAAGCGATTATGATTGGCCGGGCAATATTCGTGAGCTTGAAAACTTAATTGAGCGTGCAATGATTCTTAGCCCAGGTAATTCGTTAGAATATGGTGACTGGCTTCCCGCACAAAAAATAAATACAACAACCAACGGAAAAAATGCTTCCACAAAATTAGAAGATATAGAAAAAGAGCACATCATTGAAGTGCTGAAAAAAACAAACTGGAAAGTGAGCGGAGAAAAAGGCGCTGCAAAAATCCTCGGGCTCAATCCAACCACACTCGAAGCACGCATGAAAAAAATGGGAATAAAAAGAGATGCCTGATTTTTTATAATACCAGCTTTAGTAACTCCGGTTTGACATCGTTGCGTTGCAATCCTTTCATCTTTTATACTACTATTGAACTTTGGTATTATCCGCAATTCCCTTTACAAAAGCATATTCGCAGAATTGTGATGAATTAAAACAAAAACCTCAGTGCAACTCTGTGAAAAACCCTATGCTCCTCTGCGGTAAAAAAATCATGACTTCAACATTCTTCCATATCTCACTGAAGCAGGCTGCACAATCATTTTCCTGATTTGCAGAATCGCTGTAACAAGAAGAACAAAACCGATGGCAGCATTCAATAAATTCTGATGGTTGCTGATTTGTGATATCAGATAATTGCCTCCATAAATAAAAACCATGAAGCCGAGAATGGTGCCAATACCAATGCCGCACACATAAAAATTATATTGCTTTGCTTGTGGTAATAAAATTTTTTTGTTCATCAATACAGTGCTCCAACTGAGCCAGAAAGGAATATGCAATGGATTGGTAGCACTCAACAAAACGCCAGACCAAAATGGTGGCAAGGAATTACTTTGCAATGAATTTGAAAAACCTGTCATATTATATGCCGCCACAAAACTCGCGATAGCTAAAGCAAGCATCAGCGCAACGGTGAACAATTCAAGAATAAAAAAGATTTTGTGGCGCTTTGCAAGCCAGTCCATCGCAACCAATGCAATGCGAACAATCGTTATTTCAACCATCATCGAACCAACAGCATATATCAAACCTGCGACTGTTCCTTGTTGCATGGAAATGTGCGTTGCAGCAACATTCATTGTCCCCAATGGCAATGAACCGAGAAAGCTAATAGACAACCCTGCAATAAAGACCTTAGCAAGTTTTTGTATTGACATTTGCATCAGCTTTTAATTTTCAACAGATTTTCTGTATTTCATAGTTGAAGAAGCAACACCATAGCCTTCCGGCAAATGAACATTGGAAATTTCATTCAACCCGACTCTTATCAATGCCATGTGATGAACGGTGTGCTCAAGATTATAAACTATCTCGCGATAATAATTAGTAATAATAGTCATTGCTTCATCTGAATTTTCATCGCCTGAAGTTTCGAGCAATAAATCTTTATTGACTTTATCAAGCTTTTTATAAATGAGATGAAGCAGTTCTTTCACAAGGTCCTTATCTGTTTCATATCGCTTGTCGCGTTTCCTTTTTTCATAATTCACAACACCGGTGATGCAGCCATTTTCCAGGCATATAAATAATTCAACAATATGCCGCACATGCTGACCAATCGTGGCATTCGACAAAGCAGAAATCGGCTGAGCATATTGTTCGTCTGTGAGACCGTCAATGGATTCGCTCAGTTGAACAAAAACATTTTTAATGGATTGTTGTAGTTGCATAAAAAAATTATTTTAATTCTGCGCTGCCAAACAAAACGCTATATTGCTGACAGTAAATAAGTGCGTATTTATATGTCGTGAAATCCGGCAAGCCCGGAATATCATATACATCATTCCCGTTTGTAGATTTCAATTTTCCAAGCTCAATAAAATGAATGCCCTGAATATCCTGCGCCAGGTACACATGCAAATCTGGTCCGTTGCTAACAGAAAAGCTGTCAAGTTCCAATTGATATTTACTTCCACTTAAATAAATATTTGCCTTTCCCATAACAGTACCTTCTGCACCTATTTGAAAAACTCCTGAATATTTCAATTGGCTCGCAATTGAATCAATATGATTATCTGATGGCGTTTCGGAAGAATTTTGTTTTGTGCATGACGCAAAAACAAACATGAGCAGCGTTAGCAAAAAAAGATTTTTCATAGTTATTATCTTTTATAAGTCATACGATACCCCCAAACCAAATGCATTCACTTTATTCCGAAAACGGTCAACTACAGTTCCGTCCGGAGCAATTTGTTTTATATTTTGTGTTTTATATTCAGCAAAATAAAATTGATAAACAGCTTTCAGTTTCCAGCGTTCAGCAATTTTATATTTCACAAAAAATTCCGAGTTAAGGCTTCCATAATCATTGTCACCTGTAAGCAGCACATTAAAATTTGCAGGTTTTGCAGAATGTTCTGTCGATGTTGTTCCATTGCTCAACAATATGGCGCTTGTTGTTCTTCCTACAGTAAACCCAATCAGGTCAATATTAATTCCCCCATACCATCTTGTGCTGAAATGATATCCGAAGTTTGCAGATATATTTAATGATGTGGTGAAAGGTCTTTGAACCGTAAGCGTGTCAATATTGTTTTCCTCGTGCCCTGCAAACACAATCACGAACGGTATTGTGGTTGACCTCGCCAATCTAGCAGGCGCAGTATAAAATTCTCTCTTCACACCGAAATACGATGTCACTCTTGCACCTAACCCAATCTCCAATTTTCGTTTTTTTCCGAGTTTCCAATTGCGCACATAGGAGAAAGCGACAGTTCCCTCAGAACTTCCAATAGCCCCGCTCAAGTCAAGAAACTGATTGATTCGTGGCAACCGTTTTTGTTGTGCAAACACTGTAGTCGATATTATCAGCACAAATATCAATGACCCCATTTTTTTCATCATCAGAATTTGAAGACCAAAATTAAAATCGATGCAAACAAAGTGCTGTCATATAAATGACAATAAGAAGAGTTTAGAAGGTTTTAACAGAAAAGATTTTAGCCCTTCATAAAATCGAAAATAAAAAATCAAGAATCCCATTATTCCCAATAAATAAGCTCCCAACATTTTGGGAGTTTCCCAACCAATTGGGATTTATTTTAGCATTGTTCTCCTCAAAATAAATTCTTTCATTTTTCTAAAACACTTTGCAGTAAAGGGTTTCAGGGTATCGAAAAAGCTGCTCCAAATTTTCTGGCACACAGGTTGGCTATATACCAGCACCGAACAAAAAACAAAAGAGAAAAAAAGATGACAGCAAAAAAGAATTTTTCCAAAAGCGAATTAAACAGTAAAACCTTATCCATAGTCCATTTTACAATGGAATGGAACGGCGCTTCGCAAATTGTTTCGATGATTTATGACGACCTGGCAAATTCGTACAATGGCTCTGCAAACTTCTATACAGTAAATATTGAAGAAGAAAAAGCACTGAGCAAAGAACTTGGGGTAATGGAAATACCAACCATATTGTTTTTCCGCAGTGGCGAATTGATTGACCATGCCGTTGGGCTGATATCGAAAAATGCACTGATAGCAAAAATTGAAACTGCTTTATCAAATCCTAATAACAAATAAATTTCTTTCATCTTAAAACTTAAAACCATGTCAGACGAAATTAAATACTTGTATTTGAAAAGTCATCCGCTATTTACTAACCTATCTGAGCAAAAAATAAAAGATGCATGTTCACTTGCGAAAGTAAAAACTGTTTTTCGCGGAGAGTCATTCGGTTATGGAGAAGGATCTTACAGCAAGATTTTTTTGCTGATAAAAGGTAAAATAAAAATCACCGTGAACGATGAGACAGATAACGAAATGATAAAAGACATTCTAACAGCTCCCGATGTCTTTGGTGACCTTGGAATGGAAGGAAGGGTTTCCGTTGATGAATATGCAGAAGCTTTAACAAGCAACACCATTATCTGTTCTTTCAATATGGTCGATTTTAAAAAGTTTTTACAGGACAATCCGATGATTGCGTTGGGCTATGCAAACACAGTAAACAATAAATTACAAAAATTAGAAGGCCGTCATTCAGACCTGGTGTTCCGTGACGCAAAAAGCAGGCTTGTTCGTTTTATCAAAAACTGGGCTCGCACGGATGGTAGTCGTGTTGGAGATAAAATCATCCTGAACAATTATCTAACGCACACAGATATCGCCAATGTGATTGCAACCTCACGCCAAAGCGTAAACGTTTTATTGAATGAGTTAAGAGATTCAGGAATGCTTTTTTACAACCGCAAAAAAATTGAATTGAACGATCCGGTTGCGTGGAACTGATAACAGAATTATAACAACTCATGTCAGCAGTGTGACAACAGCGGTTTTCAGTCCGTCATAGATTTGCGGCGAGATTTTCTTCAACTAATTACTTATGATTTCTCTGTGTTTATATTTCAAAGTGCACCAGCCTTTTCAACTGAAACAATATTATGCAAAAGATATTGATGTGCTGCATTCTTATGAAAACACAGAAGCAGATATCGCTGTGATTAATAAATTAGCTGATGAATGTTATTTGCCGGCTAATGAAATTATCTTATCAAATATTCTAGAAACCAAAGGGAAATTCAAAATCAGCTATTCCATCAGCGGAACAGTTTTAGAATTATTATTGTGCCATCGCCCGGATGTGATTGATTCATTCAAAGAAATAATTTCAACCGGCTGTGCAGAAATTTTAGCCGAGACTTATTATTCTTCATTGAGCTATCTCTATTCAAAAAAAGAATTTCAAAGGCAGATTGAAAAACATCAATCATTTGTGAAGGAAATATTTGGAGTGCAGACAACTATTTTCAGGAACACAGAATTAATTTATGACAACAAGATTTCAGAACATGTAGTCGGATTGGGTTTGAAAGGCGTTTTGTGTGAAGGTGCCAGCGAAATTTTAAAAGGGCGCTCTCCGAATCATGTTTATGCAATTCCCAATAACGAAGATGTAAAATTATTACTAAGAACTTATGTTTTATCAGACGACATCGCTTTTCGTTTTGATGATGCAAGATGGAATGAGCATCCATTGACGGCAGACAAATTTGCAAGCTGGATACATAATCACCCTCCTGAAACAGATGTCATCAATCTTTTCATGGATTATGAAACATTTGGCATTCACAAAAAGAAAGAAACAGGAATTTTTGATTTTTTAAAAGCATTGCCTTCTGAAATTCTAAAAAATGCTTCTACTCAATTCAGCTTGCCTTCTGAAATAATTGCAGAAAAAAATGCGAACGAACTTTTTGATTCACCGCAAACTATTTCGTGGGAAAATAATTCAGGCATATTGAACCCGTGGAGCTCGAATGTAATGCAGAATAATACACTTAAAAAAATCTATAGCCTTGAGAATATCGTTTTAAAAAGCAAAAGCGAAGCGGCGATTGATATGTGGGGGAAATTACAGGCAGCAGATTATTTTCATTATATGGCAGACGAGCAATTGAGCGGCGAAGCATACAAGTACATCAACCCATTTAATTCAGCAAAAGAAGTTTATCAATACTATACAAACATCGTTTTCGATTTCGAAATAAATCTCATCAAACAGGAAATTGCCAGAAGTAAAAAAAAACTTTTGCGCCAGGCAATTGGAGCTTATTAAACAATAAAAATTAAAAAAGAAAAAATGGAAAAGAAGTTACAAAACCAGGTCGCAATTGTTACAGGGGCAAGCAGCGGCATTGGAGCAGGTGTTGCAAAATCAATGGCTGCTGCAGGTGCAACTGTTGTGGTAAATTATCCGGTGGATGCCGGCAAAGCTATGGCTGATGCGGTGCTTGCAGAAATTATTCATGCAGGTGGAAAAGGAATTGTCGCAAAAGCAGATGTGAGCAAAGAAGCAGATGTACAAAATATGTTTGCAGATACCATCAAACAATTTGGCACAGTAGATATTTTAGTGAACAATGCAGGCTTGCAAAAAGACGCAGCTTTTGAAGATATGACATTGGACCAATGGAATTTTGTGTTGAGCGTAAATTTAACAGGGCAATTTTTATGTTCAAGAGAAGCCATCAGAGAATTTTTAAGAAGGGGTGTGGATGAAAAAAGAAGCAAAGCTGCCGGAAAGATTATTCAGATGAGCAGTGTGCATGAAGTGATTCCCTGGGCTGGTCATGCAAATTATGCAGCAAGCAAAGGTGGCGTGATGTTATTAATGAAAAGTCTTGCACAGGAATTTGCATGGAAGAAAATCCGCATTAACAGCATTTGTCCCGGTGCAATCCAAACTCCGATTAATAAGCAAGCATGGGGAACACCTGAAGCATTGAAAGAATTGCTGACATTGATTCCTTATCAACGTATCGGACAACCTGAAGATATTGGCAATGCAGCAGTGTGGCTCGCGAGTGACGACAGCGATTATGTAAATGGAACATCATTATTTGTTGATGGTGGGATGACGCTGTATCCGGGATTTACGACGAATGGATAAATTGTCTGAACCGGGATTTTGAAGGATGTTTGAGATTAATAGGAGTGGATATACAACTTCGACTATATTTTTAACAAGAATTATCAAGAACACTTCGACTAGCTCCGGTCTTCAGACCGGAGAAACTTAAAATCTGATGTCCGTTGCCATTAGTGAAGCGCTGAATAGAATTGTTTCAGTACAAGAGTGCGACGCAAGAATGTTTAATAGAATTACAAATGCCTGTTACCAAAAAATAAAATCTATCAAATGAACGCAGAACAAAAACGATTGAAGGATTCTTCGTGGAGAAAATGGGGACCATATTTGAGCGAGCGCCAATGGGGAACAGTTCGCGAAGATTATAGCGAACACGGAAATGCATGGGACTATTTTACGCATGACCATGCCCGTTCGAGAGTATATCGCTGGGGGGAAGATGGCATTGCTGGAATCAGCGATGATTTGCAGCGGATTTGTTTTACGGTAACATTATGGAATGGCAAAGACCCGATTTTGAAAGAGCGTTTGTTCGGGCTGACAGGCAACGAAGGCAATCATGGTGAAGATGTGAAGGAGCTTTATTATTATTTAGATAATACACCTTCGCACTCGTACATGAAACATTTGTACAAATATCCGCAGGCAGAATTTCCATATTCTGATCTAGTGAACGTCAATCGCAACCGCAGCAAGTTTGAAAAAGAATTTGAGCTGCTTGATACAGGTTTATTCAATGATGGAAAATATTTTGATGTATTCACTGAATATGCAAAAAATAATGAAGAAGATTTATGCATACGGATTACCATTCATAACCGCGGTGCGGAAGCCGCATACGTAGCCGCTTTGCCAACATTATGGCTGCGAAACCTTTGGTCATTTGGATTGATAGATGAAGTTCCAAGTATCAAGGCACAAGGCACAAGCGGACAAGAAGTAAAAATTACGCATAGTCATACAGGTGATTATTATTTCTATTTTGAAAAACCTGCGCATGCTTTATTCACGGAAAACGAAACGAACACGGAACGGTTATATGGGACACCAAACAAATCTCCCTATGTGAAAGATGCATTTCATACAGCGGTGCAACAAAGAAGTTTTGAATGGCTGGAAGAAAAAAAAGAAGGGACAAAGTTTGCACCGATGTATGAATTCAATATTGCTGCACATTCTTCGGTTACTATTAAATTAAGATTGAGCAAAGAGCAGTTATTAAATCCGCTTGATAAAAATTTCGATGAACTATTTGCTACAAGAATAAATGAGGCAGATGAATTTTATAATGATGTAGCTAAGGCAACTGATAAAGATTTGCGCAACATACAACGACAAGCTTTCGCAGGCATGTTGTGGAGCAAACAGTATTTTAATATTGATATTCCAAAATGGTTGAATGGAGATAAAGGACAGATTGCTCCACCGGAAAGCCGCAAAACAGGTCGCAACCATCAATGGCATTCGCTGAACAACGAAGATATCATTTCGATGCCCGACAAATGGGAATATCCCTGGTATGCCGCATGGGACCTCGCTTTTCATTGTGTGCCTATTTCAATGATTGACCCGGATTTTGCAAAGAGCCAGCTCATTTTATTTTTGCGCGAATG
>DATGIX010000201.1:0-64330 GCA_035295505.1 Puia sp.
GGCAAAGAACCTCCGTTGAAATATGCTTTGGCAGTCAGCAAGCCCATCATTAAGTATGAAGTTTCAACAATATCTGCTCCGTCATCCAATCTTCCGAATGGAATTGTTTTACCCGTTGCACCATTCATAAAGTGCGGATAAATGCCGTGATAGCAATCTGCCTTAATTAAAAAATCTACAATCTTTATTAACCGTTTTATAGCTGTGTCTCTTCCAATCCATTTTCTATTTACAGCAACTATTGTTGAAAGAATTCCCATCCCGGTTCCACCAATAGCACAAGCTTCAGAACCAAATGTTCCTTTACTGAGGTTAGGTTCATCATACGCTTCATTGATATAATCCCAATAATATTCCGCATGAACTGTGTTGTCTCTTTCTCTCGCAAGTCCACTCACCGGATGTGCATAATGCCAGAAGAAACGGAAAGTTTGCCGCTGAATAATATCCAGCAACGCAGAGCCAGAAATATTTTTGATGATGCCGACAGGAGCAATGCTATTTGGGTAGCCTGATTTTGTTTGTGAGAATAAAAAATTGCCTGATAATAAAATGAAGATGATTAATATAGTTTTTTTCATGGCAGTTGTAGGCTTGTTATTTTTTTATATTCCTTGTTCTTTCTTCAACATGAGCAAGCTGAGGTAAATTATCAGAAGGTTTGTCGAGATAAAAATATGCTGTGACGGCGTAATCATCTATCCGATAAAAATTCACCCAACCTTTGGAATAATTTTCGAGCGTTGAATCTTTCAATTCAAACAAGCGATAGAATTTTGTGTCGTTGTCAATAGAAACAGGTTTTAGGTTCACTCCTTTTGCCTGCAATGATTTTACTTCCTCAATATCGCCGCCGCCAATTTGCTGGATGGCAACTTTGATGTCTTTATTAAAATAAATCGCATCAGGAATATGCAGCCGATAAAAATTATATTCTCTTTTTGGACCGTCGGCGACAGTACAGCCTTCATATTGGTTTGCGAATGTTCCTAATCCCCAGCCGCTCCCGATATAATCTTCAGAACCTGTTCCTGCAATGGTTGGATATAATGAATCGCCATCAATATACATTTTCACTTCTCCTTCTCCCCACCATGTTTTACCATAAACTGAATCGACATTCAACGCAACGCTCATTCCGATAAACCTTCCTTTGCCTTTTATCTTTGGTAGGATTTCAATATCATCACCAAGCATTTTTGTTTTTTGCCTGCGCCAGATTGCATGAAAATAAAGCGATTGCTCAGGAAGATTTTTTGTGAGGACAAAATCTATATCATAAAATAGTTTTGCAGGCTCGTTTGTACTTTCATTGATAAGAACAACTTTCGCTTTTTTTCTAAAAGGCATCGGCACAAAACAGTTAAAAGATTTTCCTTCAGCAGTAGAAAATAATGCAGACTGATACGCTACTTTTCTTCCGAGATTGCTACCAAAAAAATCGCCAAGAGGGACATCGACCGCAGGCTTTTGTTCTCCATCCCAAAACATCTGAAGCCTGAGACTTCGCAACATAACAGGATTCTGATCAACAGTGCACCATATTCTTTGAATGATTCCCTGGTCATTAATATCAAGTAAAGTTTTTGATTCGCCCGGGTTTATTACTTCGAAAGCACTTCCCTTTGCAGTTTTATTTGTTTTTCCGCCTGCGCCTTTAACGCCATTCATGTTTTCAAAACTGCTTACATGCGAAGTTGTGTTGCCGGGAAAATCGTACAACGATTGAGCATTTATTGCAATGCTCATAAAAAAAATACTTGCAGTCAGGATTGCCTTCATAAAAAAATTTAACTAAAGCTACTTTAAATAAGGGCTTTGAAATCCTAATTTTTGTAAGCCTGTTTGCGCTTCGGGGCTGTTCATAAATAATTTCCAAAGCAAACCGCTGCGATAATTTTCAATCATCACAACAGCCGGTCCCTGGTCTATCGCAAGGTAATGTGGCAAATACCAATTTGCTGATTCGCTGAACGCATCATAGAAACCATATTTGCCCCAAAGCTTATCGCCCAACTTATCGTACCAATATCTGATGGCAGCCATTGATTGATGTGGTGTATACGGGAATGATGACATAGCAGCAGTTGGTGATATTACTCCAAGATCATCTGCAGAGTCTGGTGCATGAGCGGCATAACCAATCACAGAATAGCTTGCCGTTAATCCCCAATTATTTTTTCCATAGCCGGCAAAATGTTTTGGGTTATCAACGCACCATTTATAATTGATGACAGATTGCGTGCTGTCTTCTTTCCAATAATCAGCGTATTTATCTTTCAATCCATGCGGGTCTAATGCGAGATAAGAATATTGCGACCAGAATAACGGGCCACCATGCGGCGGATCGCCTTGCATGTGCAAATGCAAAGTGTCTTCTTTATAAAAACTTATTTTATTAATTTCTCCATTCTGTGCCCAGCCTTCATGATAAACTTCTGCAGGAATAGGATGAGTGGGCGATAATGCTGCCATCACATATAAAATCAGGCATTCATTATAACCATGAACCGGGAAATTCATTTTCCATCCGTGAGTCGGGCTCCAATGCCAGAACAACACATTTTGATTTCCGTTGCGGTACCAGTCAAAATCAACATCTCTCCATAATGCATCAATTCGCAATGCCAATTTTCTTTCTTCTTCATTTCCGTTTTTGAAATATTCACGGACACAAAGCAAGCCCTGGAACAAATAGCAGGTTTCTACCAAATCGCCTCCGTCATCATCGTTGCCGAAGGGTTTCACACGCGCTGTTTCATCATTCAGCCAATGAGGATAAGCACCATGAAAACGGTCTGCCTTTTCAAGAAAAGAGATTATTTTCTGGAATCGTTTTATTCCTTGTTCATGGGTAATATAACGTCTATGTATAGCCGAAATAATAGCCATACAGCCAAAGCCGCTACCACCCGTTGCAATAGTGCTTTGATCGTGTTCAGGATAATCATTATCCATGTGGATCCTTTCAGCAGCCATTCCACTATTTGGTTCTGCGCCATCCCAGAAATATTGAAAAGTTTGTTTTTCTGCAAGATCCAATAATGCAGAATCGCTAAGATTTGCAATTCGCTCAATTGGAGCTACTTTCTTTGCTTTTGATTGTGCACAGGAAACAAATGCGATAGTGCCAATCGTTATAAAAATGGCAAATGTTTTTTTCATACCCGGTAAATCATTTCTTAACTAAAAGTGTTGAAAAAAATCTGTTTTATAAATTAGGACCAGAGAAACCAAGATTCTTCATCCCGCTTTTCACCTCCGGACAGCTCATGAATAAATTCCACAATAAACCACTGCGATAATTTTCTATCATGCAAACAATCGGTCCTTCGTCTATTGCCAAATGAGAAGCTGCAAACCATGGAGTGCTCAAATCAAATGCATCGGCATAGCCATAATTCCCCCAGATTTTATCTCCGAGTTTATAATAAAAAAATTTGATGGCATTCATTGATTGATCAGGCGTATAAGGAATGGAAGAAACCGCAGCAGTTGGAGCAATCGTACCAACATCATTAGTGGGCGATGAAGCTGTATAGCCATTCTGGATATCACTTGCAGTTAGCCCCCAGCATAAATTACTATATCCGTAATTATTGTTGGGGTTAGCTGTGCAAAAGTCATAATTAATTTGGGCATGAGCTGCGTTCTGAGTAAAATAATTGCTGCAATAAGCATCGCTTAAATTAGTAGGATTAATACCCAGGAAAGAATAATGCGTAAAGAATAACGGGCCTCCGTAAGGGTCGCCCAATGGCAATGTAATGCCATAATAACTGTTGCCATTTTTGATTGCTCCATTTTGAGCCCAACCCGTGTCATACACGCCTTTGCTGACGGCATAATTTGGAGATGATGCAGCCAGCACATAAGTGATCAAAGCTTCATTCCATCCGGTTACAGGTATGCTCCATATATCACTTGTTGATGTAAAGGAGGGATTATATTGCCAATACAAAGATCTTGCAGCTCCATTTTGTGTAAACCACTTCCATTCAACTGCATTCCAAATGGAATTGATGCTGTCCCGCAAAGCTGTTTCGCCAATATCTGATGGGTTATTAAAATATTGTCGTGCGGTTAATAATCCTTCCAGTAGATATGAAGTTTCAACAATGTCAGCTCCATTGTTCGACCCGAAAGGAACAGTAACACCTGTTGATCCGTTGATCCAATGTGAGAATGCGCCATGCCAGCGCTGACATTTTGTAGTTAAGAAATTGACTATTGTATTCAATCTTGTAACCGCATCTGTTCTTGATATAAAACCTCTGTTTGCCGCAACAATCATTGCCATAATGCCAAAGCCACTACCGCCTGTTGTCACCACTTCGTTATCACCATTGTCTCTTTCTCTTGCCAAACCGCTGACCGGATGACCGAAGTCCCAGAAATACTTGAATGTTTGTTGTTGCACCAATGTGAGCAATGCTGTGTCCGCTATCTGAGGAAATTTATCGGATGAATCAATTTGGGTAAAAAAATCCAGATCTACTCTATTAGATAAAGTAGCTCCTGAAACAGATTTTAATGCTGTAGTGATGGTGAATAAATATTCATCCAAATAACTCATGTTAGCCGATGGTGAAATCAATACCGAGCTATCATTATTCTGATATGAAAAATCGTAGGCAACCTGCGACGAGCCCTGGCTTTTATTTGTGAATGATGTTGCTGACGAAAGAGAGGTCTTATCTACTTTATCTGAAAAATAAATTTGTATCTGAGGTTTCGCATTTATGCCTCGCAGTGTTTTTGTTGAATTGAATGAAACAGCGTTGATCGTTTGTTTTATTATCTGAAAAGTCTTGGCGGGCGGTGGTTGAACAGGTGGCGTGGTGGAGGAAGTACTTTTTTTACATCCTCCAAAACAAAACACAATAGCCGCAGACAAAAAAAATGTATGGAATGCAGTGGATTTTAATGAGCTTAAATATTTTGCCTGGTTTTGTTTCAAAACAAATAAATTAAAAGTGAAAACAAAATTGATAAGAAGGAATGAAAAAATGAAAAACAAAGACCTGTAAAGTTTGCGAAACCTTACAGGCCTTTTGATAAGAATATTGTTCTTTTTATTTTACCATGAACCATGGGCTTGCAAACCGTATATTGAAATTACTTCATCTGCTGTTAACTCTTTATTATAAATTTTGAATTCATCCAGATCGCCGCTTAATGAATTCATCCAGCCGTTAGCAGTATTTGCATAATCATCAGGACCACCTAAAGTAAAACTGTTCACGCTGCCAAAATTTGCTTGTGCGTTGAAAGTAGTAGAAGAGCTCTGCGATAGCAATAAACCGTCAACATATACTCTTAGTGCACCTGATGATCCATTAAATGATATTGCCATTTGATGCCAGCTACCATCTAACATTTTTGGCCAGACCTGGCCTGGGTCAAACCATTGATCCTGCAATGCAATTTTGCCGTAGGAATTGGTTGCATTGTCTGCATTATTGAAAAGCATGAAAAACTTTGTGTTCTCCCATGAAAAACCTGCCGCATTTAATGAGAATGGAAAATAAGTAGTGGGTCCGCTGGCTAAGCTTGCCGGCTGTTTTATCCATAAAACGTAAGTAAAATCTTGCAGCCCGGCTACAGTGCTTCCTATGTTGGAATTGATATAGCCAGGGCTGGCTATTTCCGCAGCCTGCCCTCTTATTCCCGTTACAAAACTTATTGCAGTTGGATGATTAGCTGTGCCGATTGTCGAGGAAACGCTGTCAGCATATCCGTTTTCAAAAGCCCAATAAGCTTTTAAATTAGCAGCTGCCACTGCTGACGCTGAACTATATGGCGGAACCGGCGTAAAAGATTTTTCTTCTCCATAAGTAAGCCCTTTATCATTAATGGCATAAGCTTTATAATAATAAGTGGTGTAATATGTCAACCCTGTCAACCCTATCGAAAAGCTGCCCGATATTGGATAAGTGGCCTTTTTATTTTTTGAAGTATCCACCCCGCTGGCATCGCCGTAACAAATGCCTGCTTCGGTAACAATAGAACCGCCATCATTGGTGATATTACCGCCAATAGTTGCAGTGGTACCATTTAAGTTGGTAGCATCATTAGTACTAACTGTAGGAGCAGCAGCATTTACATTTTTGCCCGATCCGCTCCCTGTTTTTTTGCAACTGAAAATTGCCAGGCTTACTAAAAAAACTGCTGTGATATAAATATTCTTTTTCATAATTAAAAGATGAAAAAATAATGAATGATTTTTATTTCCCCTTTCCTTGTAAAATAATCAATGCCTGAAGATCTGATGTGGTAAGTGCTTTATTGTAAATCCTTACTTCATCTAGTTGGCCTGTCAAATAGCTTGCCCATCCTTGAGCGCCACCTGCAGTTCCAAGGCTTGGTTCAGTTTGAAATTGCTCTGTTCCAAATATGATGCTTGTGGCAGTGCTTGGAAAAGCCAAATTCCCCAGACCTGCCGATGTTGTTGAAGCAACCAGCCCACCTCCCTGATACAAAGAGAATGTAGAAGTAGTAGCATCATATGTTACAGCAATATTTTGCCATGCATTCCATGGGTTTGCCAGATTTCCGTTTGTGAACCAGACTTCGCTTTGACCTTTATAATGGATTTTGAAATTAGCACTGGTTGCTGTACTTCCGTTTTCATAGAACATATCTAAAGCTCCCCAAAAATCATCTGTTTTTGAAATAACGATTGGTGCTATGATCCCACTCGTGTTTTGCGGGGTATTGATCCAAAAATCAATTGTGAAACTGGTTAGGTTTTTGACTGCGTTCGGCAAATCTGATATCACATATCCAGTTGCTGATCCCTGCAAAGCTTGACCTTTGAAGCCCGTTCCAAAGCTTGTATTTACTCCTGTTCCTGCTGTATTAGAAACGCTATCCAAATAATTGCCGTCAAAAGCCCAATAAGCAACAAGGCTCCCTTGCCCAATATCAGCTGATGAAGCATATCCGTTGATGGTAAACGTTGGCTGATACGATTTAGGATCAAAAGATTTATAGCAAGATGATAAAAACACTACACCAATCAGAATCATAATTGATGGTATGTATTTGTTTATGACAAATGTTTTCATAATCATAAATTTTAATTTTATTATTTTTTAATAGCCTGTGTTTTGAGTCAGAACACCAAAGCTATTGTCAATTTCACTTTGCGGAATGGGCCACACTTCGTTTTTATTTGGTTTCCAGCCTAACGGACCAAAAACTGCAGAAGCTCTTCCCTGGCGAATTACATCAAAATATCTGCTATCGAAATCCATTGCCAGCTCCACTCTTCTTTCATGATAAATAGCAGTGCGAAGCGCTGTCTGATCTGTCGCTGTAATTGCAGGCAATGTATTCGCAGGAGCTCCGTTTGCAACCGCATAGCTTCTTGCCCTGGCTCTAACCATTTCAAGAGAAGCCAAAGCATCAGCTGAGTTTCCTTGTTCATTATTTGCTTCAGCATTCATCAACAGCACATCTGCATAACGCAATACCCGTATATTTTGATCGCTGCCACCATTATCATTAACATATAATGTAAATGGTATGTACGATTTATAGTTGTACATTGGATTTGGGCAGGTTGTAGGTATCATATCACCTTCAACAGAGGTAGATCCTCTAAACAAAATGCTACCATTCATGCGTGGGTCATTGGTCTCAAATTCATTTACGAGATCCTGGGTTGGAACATTATATCCCCAACCATTGCCATCAAAACCTCCGCGTGGCTGCTGAATCTGGCAATATTGAGAATTGGAAGCAGCTGAGTTGTTCGCAAGGTATGCGGCCTGAATTTCAAAGATGGATTCAGAACAGTTTTCATTTTCGACACGGAACATCTTTTCATAATTTGGAAAAAGTGAATAGAGTCCCGACTGCATCACCAGTTTGGTATACGTCACCACATCTCCCCATTTTTTCTGATACAAAGCAACTTTTGCATGGAGCGCTGCAACAGCCCCACTTGTGATGCGCCCAACATCTGCACCTGTGTATGAAGGTGGCAATGATGCAGCATCCGTTAAATCCTGTTCGATTGCGGTCCAAACATCTGCTGCGGCTGTGCGCGGAATATTATAATCACTTGCTCCCGCAGGCACATGCAATCTTAATGGCACATCCCCAAATGCCCGCACCAACCTGAAATAAGAATAAGCGCGAACAAATTTAGCTTCCAACAAATAGCGGGCTTTTAATGTAGCATCCATTGAAATGTTCGGGATGTTATCCAGTACCTGATTGCAATAGTTGATTTCCTGATACATGCCATCCCAAAAATCAGGGAGCTCTCGGTTGGTAGAAGTAACTGTGAAATTATCAAACTGGCTCATAAAAGCTACTGACCCATCTGTCGGGTCGCTTCCTGTTACTGCATCATCGGACCCAAGGCTTTCAACAGCCATTGGAGCAAAAGCAGCGAAAGTCCATCCACGCATATTAGCATACATGGCATTTACCGCTGATGTGGCATCAGCTTCTGTTTGCCAAAATTGTTGTGCAGGGGCTTGTCCCTGAGGAGGCACGTCCAAAAACTTTTTATTACACCCTGATATGATAGCCAGAGATACAATGAGAATGATAAAACTGATTTTATTTAAATTTCTATATCTTATTTTCATAAATGTTTTTTTTGGGAATTAGAAAGTAAGATTTATGCCAAAATTATAGGTAGCATACAGCGGGTAAACATTCTGATCTATACCTGCTTTTGTCGGAGATTCAGCTGGTATTTCAGGTGTAAATCCTCTGTAAGGGAACCAGGTGAAAGCATTTTGCGCATTCACATACACCCTAAGCTGCGAAATGCCTGCTTTCTTAAGTTTAGCACCCGGAATGGTATATCCTAACTGCATATTCCTGATCCTGAAATAGCTGCCATTTTCTGTAAAAAATGAATTGGTGATACTGTTATTGCCGGCAATATTTACAGAAGGATATAGATTGGAAGTACCTTGCCCATGCCAGCGGTTTTTATAAAAATCTTCTGTATAATTTTCTCCTCCATATCGCAGTGCAAAATTCCCATTATAAATCTGCACACCGCTTACGCCTTGAAAATCTAATGTTAGATCAAAGTTTTTAAAACTAACATTAGTGTTGATGCCATATATGAATTTCGGGTTTGGATTGCCAAGTACTACCCTGTCTTTATCATCAATTACACCATCCCCATTCACATCCTTGTAAATAAAGTCACCCGGTTTTGCATTAGGCTGGATAACCGTTCCGTCTTTTGATTTATAATTCAATACCTGATCAGCAGACTGGAATATGCCTGTTGTCTGCAATCCATAAAATTCACCCAGCGGTTGACCCACTACCGTGCGGGTCGCAACAATAGCACCTAAATATTGATAAATCGGGTTTCCCCCTGAAACAACATCTAATACTTTGTTTTGATTGATGCCGGCGTTGGCACTGATTGAATAGTTCCAGTCCTTGTTGATATTATCTTTCCATGTAACCAGAAACTCAAACCCCTGATTTTGAAATGTAGCCTGGTTTCCTGTGATTGTGTTGCTTGTAGTTCCCACTGAACCTAAAACAGGGATATCAAATATAGCCTTTTCTGTTTTTTTATTATACCAATCAACTTCAGCAAATAATCTACCGTTAAGCAATGAAGCTTCTAACCCAATATCTGTACCCACAGATCTTTCCCAAAATGTTGCTGGTGGCACAACAGTGTTTATACTTGCACCTGTTGCAGCACTTCCATCACCACCTACATAAACCAAAGTAGGATCCTGGCTAACTTTTAATATGGAAAGATTTGCTGGTACTGTCATATTTCCAATCTTGCCCCAGCTACCTCTTAATTTTAGGTTATTGAATAAATTCTGATTTTGCATAAACTTCTCGTTTGTAATAACCCAACCCACACCAACAGAAGGAAAATAGCCCCAGCTATTACTGAACTTCGAAGTCCCATCTGCTCTTAAGGAAGCGTTGATCAAATATCTATCAGCAAAAGAGTAATTAATCCTACCGAAATAAGAATTCACACGATTTAATACTGGAAGTTGGTCATTATCTATATCTGTTACATTTGCGGAAGCAGCGGTACCTAGCGATAAATATTGAAGATTTGATGCCTCGGGAACATCTTGTGCCGAAGCAAAAAATTTATAAAACCTGTATTCCTGTGCTCCTTGACCTGCCAATACTTTGATAGAATGCTCATTGAATTTTTTTTCGAATGTCAAAGTGTTTTCAACAATCCAGTTCCTTGTTTCCTCCCGGGTTATACCGAGAACACTATGGGCTTTTCTTAAAGCAACCGGTATTGTTGGAAAATTTGAGTAGGGTGTATAATTTTTAATTTCTGCATTTTCAAAATCACCCCCTGCGCTGGTATGGAAAGTGAAGTATTTCAACAATTTCAAATCGGCATAAACATTACCGTTCAACTTATATGTGTTGGTATGCTGATGATAATAGTCGATTTCCTCTTGTGGGTTTTTTTGATTTGCAGCAGCAATTTTATAATCCGCTGGATCGCCATAACTACCATCGGAATAATAAACCGGCACTATCGGCGCTGCATTGAACAAATCATAAAAAATACCTCCCGGCACATCTCTTGATTTGCTCAAAGACCCTATAGTATTAAAACCGACTTTTAAAAACTTCGCAATCTGGTAGTCGTTTCCAAAATGTATGGTGTATCTGTCGAAATTATTTGTTTTTACCAGTCCATCCTGATGATAATAACCAATTGAAAAATCGTAGTTGTTTTTTTCTCCGCCACCTGCAACCGAAACCTGATGGCTGGTGACCAATGCATTTCTCAATATGCGATGATACCAATCAGTAGTACCGAATGAATTAGGGTCTGCATAAAGAGATGGTGATCCGCTTAATGCATATACTTCATTTATCATGGTAGCATATTGGGGACCGGTAGCCATTTTGGGTTCGTTAGTGACAACCTGATTGCCCACATAACCGCTGTAATTAACCACGGCTCTGCCATTTCGTTTACCCTTCTTTGTAGTAATTAGAATAACACCATTTGCCCCTCTGATTCCGTAAATGGATTCAGAAGAAGCATCTTTCAAAATGCTCACATTTTCAATATCAGAATTATTGATAAAGCTGATATCATCATACCAAACACCATCTACAACAAATAAAGGGTTCGTGTTGCCATAAACGGTTCCCACTCCTCGAATAGTTATTTGTGGTGGTGCTCCGGGCGAACCGCTGTTTATAACTTGCAATCCTGCAACTTTCCCTTGTAATGCGCTCAACGGGTTAAACGATGATTGTTTTGCTATTTCATCCCCTTTTATTTGCGCTACAGCCCCGGTCACATCCACTTTTCTTTGGCTTCCGTAACCCACAACAACAACTTCATCCATGATCTTTTTTGACTGGATCATTGAAACGTTGATCACTGACTGGCTGCTTACTGCTAATTCCTGCGATTGATAACCGATATAAGAAATGACCAATGTTCCTTTTTCAGGAACTGTGAGGGTAAAGTTTCCATTGTTATCTGTTGTTGTGCCAACGGTGCTGCCTTTCAGGCTAACGGACACACCAGACAAAGCTTCTCCACTTTCGCCGGTTATTTTTCCGGTTACTTTGATATCCTGAACATCCATAGTGTTTGATAAAACAACAATCAGATTGTTCTCAAGAACCTTATATTTAAGATCGGTGCCATTGAACATTTTGTCCAATGCATCTTTGATACCAACACTGCTTAAATTGATATCAATTTTCTGCTTGAGGCCTTTCAGGTTGTTGTTATACAGAAACCTGTAGTCGCCCTGATTCTCGATCGACTTTAGTGCTTTTGCAATCTCAACCTGATCAAGCTTTAAAGATACCTTTGCCTGCCCGCTTGCTTTGGCAGCTACTTGCAGGATGCCCGCTAATAAAAATACAAAGGTGAGTTTCATGATAAAAAGAGCTTTTTTTACGGTATGAAAGCAGCCGCCCTCAATCGTTAGTTTTTTCTTCATACATTTACTACATTATGGGTTATAAAATGTAAAACTGAATGCTTCCCCGCATTGATAGTTTTGATGTTTAACCTGCCCGGGAAATGCGCCAACATTTCCCGTTTTATTTTTATGTGCTTTTATTTTTAATCATGCGTGTTAGTTTAGGCTTAATAAATGATAATATCGTTGTTATTGTCAATTGAATAATTAAATGCAGCAGTAAATTTCAAGGCATCTAATGCCTGCTTCACAGTTTCGTTTCTAAAACTTCCGGTGAGATGATTTTCTTTTAGCTCGCTGTTCTGAAACCTGATGGAAACCCCGTACCACCGCTCAAGCTGTTTTGCTATATCTTCAAAAGATTCATCCTGAAAAATAAGCTTGTTATCGACCCATGATGTCTCAATAACGGTTCCTGTTTTGGCCTCATAAGTAAGATTCTTCACAGCAAAACCATCAGCGATTGCATTTACTTTTGCAGTCTTGTCCTGATGAAAATCTCTGACAATACTTTCTATTTTCTTGTCATTATCAACTACTATTTTTTCATTCGGTTTCAAAATAACTTTCTTGTTCGGTTTGTCTTTGAAAGTAACTTCAATGCTTCCTCTTATCAATGATGCTTCGGTTGTTTTATCACTTGGATAAGATTTCACATCGAATTCAGTTCCCAGAACCTTGATGTTAACATTTGAAGCATGAATAATAAATGGCTTTTCTTTATTCTTCACCACATCAAAAAAGCCTTCGCCAGACAAGGCCACTTCACGAATGCTTTTGCCGTATGATGAATCATATGTCAGGTTGCTTCCGGCATTCAGCCACACTTTTGTTCCGTCGGGCAAAATCATGTTTGTCTTGGAGCCATTTTTCGTAGCAACTTCGCTGACCGCCTGATGCGGTTTTTTAGTTGTGTTTAAACCGGACAACTCAGAAGGCATAGTGGAACGAAATAAATTTGTGCTGAAAAAAGCTATGCCAATAAGAGCTAATAAAACAGGAGTGCCCCAAATGAGCAGCTTTCTTTTTTTGTTATTGGGCAATTCGGAGTCTTCGAGGTTGGGATTTTCTTCCAATGAGAAATCAATGCCAAGCGCATTCATCTTTTCAATATGCTTGTTGAAAGCATCATGAGATTCTTCCTGGTCCAGGTGATTTTGTTCTGCCCGCCAAAGATCCATGATCGTTTGCATAGAATAATGTAGATCCGGGTTCTTGCGGAGATAGTTTTCCAGTTCTCGCAATTCCTCTGGTTGGCATTCGCCGGTTAATTTTTTAGCAATCAAATTCCAGATATATTCCTGATGCATGCAGTAGTGGCTGTAAACAAACAAGACAGGAAAAAGGAGAAAAACCCTTAAAGAAAAATTAAATTATTATTAAATTACTTGCTATGACCAACCGGAGATGATACCGTTTTATTGATGTCAAAGCTGACGGCAGTACCAATTTTTTTCAAAGCGATCGCGATTTGCGCTTCTACTGTTTTCACTGATATGTGAAGCACTTCGGCCACTTCTCTATATTTCATCCTGTCTTCCTTGATGAGCTTAAAAATGAGCCTGCACTTAGGTGGCAATTGAAGAATTGCCTTATTGATAAGCAGTAGCATGTCAGAAGTTATAAGTAATTGTTCCGGATCCGAATAGCTGCTTTTTAATTCCGTGGAAAAATCTTCGATGTCGGTAAAACTGATGTTTTTCTTTTTATCAAGATAGTTGAGGGAAACGTTTCTTGTTGCGACGTACAGATAAACTTTTAGATTGTCGATTTTATCGAGAGATTTTCTTTTCTCCCAGATTTTTATAAAAACATCGGACACTACTTCTTCAGAAATCTGTTTAGACTTTACAAAATTCCACGCGAAATTTGACAGGTAGCCATAAAATGACACGAACAGTTCTTTGTAAGCCTGTTGGTCTTCAAACCGTGCTATGCGATTTTGGAGATATGCAATTCTATCAGCAGCAATCATTAATAAAAGTTAAGCAAAGTCCTGTTACAATATTAAGGAAAAAAACTTTCCCTTCACAAAATGACAATTTTCTTGCAGCGAAAGCTGCATTTATTTCTTCCCTTTACCTGAATTCTATATTTTTGCTCCTCTTAAAAAGGACCCTTAGCTCAGTTGGTTAGAGCATCTGACTCATAATCAGAGGGTCGTTGGTTCAATTCCAACAGGGTCCACAAAAAAATCTCAATAAGAGATTTGATTGCCCATAGTAAATGCTGTGGGTTTTTTTAATGTGCTTCTTTAACCTTTTATTAACCCTAAGCAAAATACATTTGTTGCCTCAATAAAAATTATGAAGAAATCTCTATTTACAATACTTGCCTTTATTACTTTTTCTGTTGCTTTCTCACAAAAAAAAGATACTATTGTTGCAAATAAGATAATAACAGATCAGCCGAAGAAAAAAGATTGGAGCAAAATAGATTTGTCTCACCGCGCCAATGATCATTTCATGGTGCAGATTGGTTATGTAGGCTGGTCAGGAATTCCTGATACATTGAGCACTAACAATCTCCCAAGAAGTTTCAATTTTTATTTCTTGTTCGATTTCCCATTCAAGTCAGACCCAAGGTTTAGCGTGGGCGCTGGGTTAGGCATTGGAAGCAGCAATATCTATTTCAAAAATCAAGCTTCGCCAATTGCTGTAACACCGAGACAGGATGCGAGTGGCGGAAACCATTTTAAAAAATACAAACTCGTCAATACTTATCTTGAAATTCCTCTTGAATTGCGATTTGCATTAGACCCTGAGAATACTAACAAGACCTGGAAATTTGCAGTGGGCACTAAAGTTGGAACAATGCTGAGTGCTTATGCAAAAGGCAAGCATGTATTAAACGGATCTGGGCAAACGGTTGACGGATCCATATATAAAGTCAGTGACAAATCAGAATTTAATAGTATCAAGCTCGCAGGAACGATAAGAATCAGTAAAGGACCTTTTGGGATTTATGGACAATATCAGGTTACAAGCCTGATGAAAGCATCTTATGGCCTTCCGACAGTTTATCCGTTTGAAGTTGGCATCTGCTTCAGCGGATTGTAGTTTTAATAATTAATTTAATTTTGCCCTAATATATTTTGCGGATATCTTGACTGATATTCGCTTTTTATTTTATTGCAATCCAAAAATTTTCAGATCAATTGATAGACAAGAAACAGAATGCTTTCAGCGAAGAGAAAGCAATATTGGTAGGGCTTGTTCAGCCATTGCAAAATGAACAGGCAGTGAACGAATATCTGGATGAGCTTGCTTTTCTGGCCGAAACTGCAGGTGCAATAACAGTGAAACGTTTCACGCAAAAATTGCAGCATCCAGACTCCAAAACATTCATAGGAAAAGGCAAGCTGGAAGAAATCAAAAATTATATTTCAGGAAAGGATATCCGCATAGTCATTTTTGATGATGAGCTCTCAGGCTCCCAGATAAATAATATTGAAAAAATTCTTGATGTAAAAACAATCGACAGGTCTGATTTGATACTTGACATTTTTGCAAGCCGTGCAAAAACAGCGCAGGCTAAATTGCAGGTGGAGCTCGCACAGTATCAATATTTGCTTCCCAGGTTACGCGGGATGTGGAAACACCTTGAGCGCCTTGGGGGTGGCATCGGGACAAGAGGGCCTGGTGAAACTGAAATCGAAACCGACCGTCGTATCGTGAAAGATAAAATTTCTTTATTACGGAAACGCCTATCCATAATTGACAAACAAGCTTTCACGCAGCGGAAAGACCGTGGAGAATTTATCCGTGTCGCACTGGTTGGCTACACAAATGTTGGCAAATCCACCATCATGAATTTGCTGAGCAAAAGTGATGTTTTTGCCGAGAACAAATTATTTGCAACACTTGATACCACCACCAGAAAAATCGTTTTTGAAAACACTCCTTTCTTATTAAGCGATACTGTTGGCTTCATCAGAAAACTTCCGCACCATTTGGTGGAAAGCTTTAAAAGCACTTTGGATGAAGTCCGCGAAGCTGATATATTACTGCATGTAGTTGATTTATCTCATCCGTTGTACGAAGAACAAATTGGCGTGGTGAATAAAACTTTGCAGGATTTAAAAGTTGCCGATAAACCTTCCATCCTCATCTTTAACAAAATTGACCAATATGAAAAGCTCACATTCGATGAATGGCTGGATGATTCGGTGAAAAAAGAAATGATGAACGAGCTGAAAGAAAGATGGGATAATGAAACCAATGGTAATTGTGTTTTTATATCCGCCATTGAAAAAAGAAACATCGACGAGCTGCGCACATCCATTCTTGATAAAGTAAGAAGCTTGTACAAAATTCGTTATCCATATAAAACCGAATATATTTTCTAATGTTCTGGAAAAAATACAAATGGCACAAAGCCGCAAACAGCGAAGCTGAAATTATTTTGAATAGAAATGGAATTGGAGTAGTTGAACTGGAAGGAAAAAAAATTTGTGTTGCAAAATATGATAATGAATGGCGAGCCTTTGCTTATAGCTGCCCTCATGCTGGCGGCATCATGGCAGAAGGCTATCTTGACGGTGCAGGAAATGTATCCTGCCCTATTCATGGGTATAAGTTCAACATGACAAACGGTCGCTGCAAAATACCTGAAGGGTTTAAAATCAAAACATTTAAAGTAGAAACAAGAGAAGATGGGTTTTATATAGGAGTTGAAGAAGGCAGATTTTTTAAATAACAGTTGTTTTTTTCAAATCTATGTTTGTAAAAAACAGAAAAACCTTATTTTTGCAGCCCTTTAGGGAATTCCTCCTTAGCTCAGTTGGTTAGAGCATCTGACTGTTAATCAGAGGGTCGTTGGTTCAAGTCCAACAGGGGGAGCAAAAGGTCACAAAGCTGTGACCTTTTTTATTTTGCAGATGATTCAATCTTTTTCTTTCACAATTAACAACCAACCTTTTCCTTTCTCAACAGGAATCTGTTCGTTCACAGAAAATGTTTTTGCAAGTTGAAAGTTTTTTATTTCACTTGCTGTGATAATTGCTTTGGAAGAATCGATTCCTAATTTATTCCAGTCGATTTGTAATTGAATATTTGCATCTGCCTCAGCCCAACTTGCAATATCGATCAATGCAGATTTATTTTTCTTGTAGACAGTTGCTAAAATTTTTTCATTGTTTGTTTTCACCGGGCAATTGCTGCTCCAATAACCTATCATTACAGTTCCGTTCATTCCATATTCATTCCAGAATTTCCAGATGGGTCGTGGGTCTGCATCTTCTGTCCATGGAAAACGGTTCGTCATTCCATAGATCATTCCGCGCCATGGATTGCCACCATCCTGCAACATTTCTCCCATCAAGCCAAATGGAATTCCACTCACTTCAGTCAAAAAAAAGTCTGGCGTATTTTTATTATAATCGAAATATTCTCCAAACCAAAGGCGATTTAAATATGGAAAATGTTCCATGTACAAATTGCCGCTGTTATTAAATCCATCACTTTTGTTGTATTGATTTGCAGAATGTAAATCGATAATTCCGGGATGCCCATCTTCTGTAAGCACGCGCTTGATGCGTTTCATCGTTGTCCTGTCAAATGCCACATCATCCAGATAAATTCCGTCGATGCCCACATTTTGCACCAACCAGTTCATTCCTTCCACATAATAATTATGCCAGCGGCTGATGCCACTATTGATAAGCGCTGCATCTTTTATTTCCGGCACAAACCATGCAGCGATATAATTATCGTGCACGTGTTCCTGCAACCAACTAAATCCGCCACCTTTTCCTGTTGAATAAATTTCTGTGCCAAGGCTGCGCAATGCAAATGTTTCATACGCATGGTCTGATAGTTCGCGAACGGTATTATAAATTTTCACTTTCAATCCTTTGCTATGCGCTTCATCGATATATGCTTTCATTTTTTTGTATTCGATGAACGGATAATTGATCCATGGATTGATCGGCGTTGCGTGATGAATATTTACAACAGTAGCACCGGACACTTTGATTGAATCAAGATTATCATATTTGTGATAGAAACGAGTGCTCCATTGAAAATCTGTATTAATAGTATGAAATGGTGTGATGAGTAATGTGAAATTATAATACAGCACATCTCCTTTTTTCATCGAACGCGAACCGCTGTAACCATTTACCAAAACCGTATCGCTGTTTTCTTTGATGGTGATGCCACCTTTATTTTCATTTCCCCACGATGATGGAAGCAGCAAAGGTTTTTGTAAATAAAAATTAGTATTTAACGGGCGAACATATTTTTCATCACGCAATGAAAATTGCAATCCTGCATTTACAGTTCCGAGCCATGCACCGTCCTGATTTTTATGCGCCACATCCCATTTCCATTCAAAATCTTTCGGGCGATAGCTGCCTTTTTGTCCAAGCCCCATTAAATATATTGAAGATGATTTTTTATAAGGAATCTGAAGCGCGATATCATTCAACTGCACATCATTCAATGCAGAAATTTTTACTTTGTACACCATGAAGCCATCAAACTCGATGGACGCATTTACTTCCATTTTTAAATCATCAGTTGTGTTAACTGCCATCCATTCAATTGTCCCTGCTTCTTTTTTTATAAATTGAAAATCGGTGTTTTTCCATTGCAATAATTTCCCATTTGCATCTGTTGTTGTGAAATGAATGGGTGCGAGTAAAATATTATTTGCTTGTTGCTGATAACTTGTCATTTCTTCTGTGAAGAAAGTTTGTATCTGTTTCGGAAATCCATCATCATTGATTTCCAATTTTCTTCCCAATAGGTCTATTATTTTATTAGTGCCCTGTAATGAAGTATACGGAGCAATAACTGTGTTGTCCTGCGCAAGCGTTGAATTCAACCATTTCAAACGTGTTTGTTTGTACGGCTCATTTACTCCGCCATTCTGAATCATTGAATCAGAAATGTTCAATGAAATATTAATAGTTACCGGTTGAGTTCCTTTCGCAGTCACAGTTGCCTTTCCCGAATATAAACCCGCTTGAATATTTTGTGGCACATCAATCAAACACCACAATGCCTGTACATTATTTTTTTCAACGGAAACATGCTTATCAAATGGTTTGCCACTATAATCAACTCCATGATTATTGATGCATGAAATATCGTTCACATTTATTGTCGAACCATTTTTATTTTTCATTTCTGTGAATGAAACAGAAACATCATCTAAGTTTTGCAAGGCATAAACTCCTAATTGATAAGCATAATTTTCTCCTTTTGGAGCACTTCCATTAAAAGATAATTGAGTTCCGTTTTTTATCCATTTGTACGGCAGCTTTGCTTTCATGCGAATGGAATTCATCCTGTCTTCGGGGAAAACTAAAAATGGTTTACTCTTATTTTTAGAAATCAAAAGATCTGTTTCCCCTTTTGTAGCAGTAACTTCCATCGGATAAAAACTGTTGAATGCGTTGATGGATTGAATTTCTTTTACCGCTGTGTTTACAGGGGTTTTTTGTGAGATAGTTTTCATCCAATTTTCATCTACAGTATTTTCCGGCTTTAGATAAACGCCTTTTGGATAATTGCTTCTTCCTTCATTTTTATAAGGCAGGTAATAAATATTGTAATCTGCTTTACCCGAAATTGGTTCAAAATAAATTTCTCCTGATTCGTTGTTAACTATTCCCGTTTTTACGTTCATGATTTTATTTCCCGTTGTTGCATCCTGCACAATAATTCTTTTCTTCTCCATACTATCCATATTCAAACGCCATGGAATAATTATCCGCGCAACTTTTCCTTCTCCATTAAAATGAACAACAGCTCGATGGTTTCCCAATGAGTCTGCATTCCATGAATCATTTCCGGATGAATATTTTATTTCCTGCGCAACAGAAAAATTCATAATGAATAAAAAAATCAATCCAAATAATCTTTTCATCTTTCTCATTTTAATGATTGCAATAAGTAGTTATTGCAAGGATAGGTTAAATAAAAATTTATTTTCTTTTTTTAGCAGCGTCAAACTGGCTGAACAAGCTTGTTTGAACAAATTGTGGCTTTATCAAATTTAATCCGCAAGCATCATTCAACGCATCCACTAAATATACAGTGAGCTCCGGGCTAAATGCTTCATCGTGCATGTGCATGAAAAAATAAAGTTCCTGCAAACCATTGTCCAGCCAATATTTCATCCGCTTTATCCACGCATCAATTCTTGTGTAATCAGTATCGTGCAGGCTGTTGCCCACATACCTGATAAAAGTTTTCGGAACAGTCAATTCCATATGGGCGCAATCTCTTCTTCCGGCAGTATCTGTAATGACAGCACCAATATTTAATGAACGAAGCTCATTAAACAATTCTTTTCTGATAGCTGCATTCGCAAACCAGTCTTCATGCCTCACTTCCAGAAAAAACTGCAAATCTTTTGGCAATGTAGCCAGATAAGAAAATAGCTTATCTCTTTCTTTAGGATTATAATATTCGCTCACCTGCAAAAATATCGGACCGAGGTTTTCTCCAAACGCCAATACACCTTCGAGAAATTTATTAGTGATAGATTCTGTGTTTACAAAACCACTTTCATGGCTAATCAGTTTTGTGACCTTTGGGCAGAATTTGAAATCTCTTCCTTTTGCTTTTACCGCCCACGCACTGATTTCAGTGGAACCAAGCAAATTGTGATATGTTGAATTCAGCTCAATGCTATTATAATTTTTTACATAATGATCAAGAAAGTTAATGGCTCTTGTGCCTTTTGGATAAATCTTACCCACCCATTCTTTTCTTCCCCATTTTGCACAACCGACATATACAAGCGGGTTTTCTTTTTTGCCAGTCAATATTATTTTATTGACAGCAGGTTCTTGGGGCAATGAAAAATCAATGCTATCTAATTGCTTCTCTGATACACGTCCAAAATCCATAATCCTAAGTAACTGTTTTATTCATAAATAACAATAATTATTTCGCTAATTTAGATACGGTTTAAAACTCGCTTATGAACGCTATCCCTAACAATACCATCAGGCAGGTGCTGCTCTTGCTCATCATCATTTTTCTTGGAATTATCCTTTTTCTGCAATTGCAATCTTTCATTCCTGCACTGTTGGGTTCTTACACCATGTATGTGCTGCTGAAAAAATGGATGTTTATTTTAACGGGGAAATATAAATGGAAAAAATCGCTCACAGCAGCAATGCTAATGTTAGCCTCTTTTATTGTTATACTGCTTCCGATTGCTTTGCTGATTAACATGATGTCTTCAAAAATAAATTTTGCTATTCAGCATTCGTCAGATGTTCTTAGCACTATTGAAAAATATGTGCATTCGTATGAAATCAAATACAACATCGAAATTTTTTCGGAGAAAAATGTTCAACAGCTCACCAATCTCGGCACCGAGACATTACCAAAAATCCTTGGCGCCACTTTCAATAGCATCACAACCATTGCTATCATGTATTTCATTTTATATTTCATGTTGGTAGATGGAAGAAAGATGGAGGCATCATTGCATGAATGGATCCCGCTGAAAGATGAGAACACATTATTATTAAGAAGAGAAACTAACAGCCTTGTCTATTCGAATGCAGTAGGCATCCCTTTAATCGCTTTTTTGCAAGGTATCCTTGGTCTCATTGCTTACTTGATTCTCGGAGTGAACGAGCCGCTGTTTTGGTTTGTTGTTACTTGTCTCGCATCCATGGTGCCTGTTGTTGGCGCAACATTGGCTTATGTTCCTGTGGGTATTTTATTTTTTGCAAATGGAATGAACATAAAAGGCATCATCATGCTTGCTTATGGGTTTGGCGTCATCAGCACACTAGATAGTGTATTCCGTTTCTGGCTGCAGAAAAAGATAGGGGATGTGCATCCGCTGATTACCGGGTTTGGAGTTATTATAGGTCTCAGCCTCTTTGGTTTTATAGGTTTGATATTTGGTCCGATATTGATTTCGCTCTTTCTTTTGCTCATAAAAATCTATACAAACGAGTTCAGTTTGAGCAAGAATAAGATTAACAATTCCGTATGAAAATTTACTCGTAAAAACACTAAGTACAAGTGCCCGAAATTTAAATTTCATTTATTTTTGCGCAATAAAAAAAATAAGCAAACAAACCTTGCACAATTCATATTTGTATAATATTTTAGATGGCGTTCCGTTTATTACACAGCCCTATTGAAAACCCTTTAAAGCATGAAGCAAACTTTTAATCCAGTATTGCCCTGTCTACTTTCTTTCTTATTGCTGATGTCGTCCATTTTGCAGGCGCGAAATATCAAACACAAAAAACCTGTTTTTCACAAAACAAAAATCGAGTCGTTAAAAGTAAAGGCTTTTTCAAAAGCATTTTTGGAAGAAGCAGATTCTTTATACAATGAAATCGATTTGAAAAGTGTCGGGCTTTCTCAACAAGCTTTTGAATATGCACTGAAAGGTTATACTTATTTATTAGAGCATCATTGGCTCAATAAAACTGATGTGATTTCAATCTGTGATTTCAGCCAGTCTTCCAGAGAAAAGAGATTATACATTGTTGACCTTGAGCAAAAGAAAGTTTTAATCAACACTTATGTGGCTCACGGAAGAAGGTCCGGCTCTGAATATGCACGTTCTTTTTCTAATAATCCATCATCGCATAAAAGTAGCCTTGGTTTTTATGTGACTGAAAAAACTTACTATGGCGACCATGGGCTTGCATTAAAAATTCACGGGCTTGAAAGAGGCATTAATGACAGAGCATGCGCAAGAAATATTGTTGTGCATGGCTCAGAATATGTGGGCTCGGATTTTATCAAGATGAATAAATTTAACGGAAGAAGTTTCGGATGTCCTGCAGTTCCATCATCAGATGTGAATGATGTGATTGATGCGATAAAAGATGGCTCATGTTTATTTATCTATCACCCGACAAAAAAATACATAGCGAAATCGAAGATACTTAACAGTTAGCGTGGACGTAAACTTCAGATGGTTTGAAGGTGAAAAGGCTCAATATAGGTTCGTACCCTATGATTGGGCTTTTCTTTTTTTATGAAGTATTATACAATTCCTATTCATTAAAAATAAAAAATGCTCACCGCATGATGAGCATTTTGCTATTAAATAACTTCCCTTTATCTGCGTGTGTCTTCATATATGCGGAAATACAAAGCCTTTCTCAAAGAAACCCAGGCCTGCTTTAAATCAGCTTCAGCTTGCCCTTTATGACCGCCAAAATCATCCGGCGCTTCGTGCAAATGTTTCAATGCATCTTCAATGTCATGCATCGATTTTGCAATGTTGGGATGGTTTCTTTCTTCAGCCTGCATCAGGCGCATTTCATTTGGAGCGGGTTGCCGGTTGCCAAGAACAACATCAATGCTGATAAATGCTTTTTGCGCAAATAAAAATGATGCTGATGTCATGAACAATGACAGGAAAAGAACTTTTTTCATAAAAATTTTTTAAGTGAAAAAAAATGTTTCAGTCAAACCAAGACTAAACTGGTTTTATAAGGTTTAAACCCGAAACGCAGAGAGCATCTGAATATTTAGAAATGGTGGCTCATTAACATCTCGTTTAAAATTGCCACGCGATAAATTGTGCAAGCGCACCAATAAATAAACCGAAGTAAATTTCAAAAGGAGTGTGGTCTGAAACAATCAACCTCGAAGTGCAAACAATTCCTGCGATGATTAATGAGAGGGCAAGATATAATCCGGATGAAAATCCATCAGTGAAAGAAAAAAATATGAAAAACATAGCAAGCCCGCCAACTGCTATTGAGTGCATGCTAATCTTGAAATAAATATTACAGAAAAAAGCTCCGCACACCGCTAAAAAAGCTCCAAGTAAAAAATGCACAGATGAAGGTGGATTATCAGGAATATTATTAAAAACATGCCATGTCCACCAATAAAAAGTCATCGCTGCAATGTATGGGATAATACGTTCTTGCTTTGTTGGCAAATGAATGGATTGAACACCCAACTTAAGTCGCCATAACAAAAAAGTTGCAAACGCCGGGAACCAGGTATCCACTAATACAACAGTTATTAATCGGAAAGTTTTCAACCTGCTATCTAATCCTGCAAAAGCAAGCGGATGTACAAACAACAAAAAATACATCACATAGCTTGTGATGAATAAAGGATGGAAGATGATTGAAAAAAAATGTGCAAAGATTCTGAGGACTGTGGACTGTGGTTTTATATCTGATGTTGAAGCATTTTCCATTATCAATTTTTCAATTATCCGTTAAAGCTCTTTTCTTAATCTTGCCACAGCAATATTTAATTGCTCACGATATTTTGCCACTGTGCGCCGTGCAATATTATATCCTTTTTCCTGTAATAATTCGGTGAGCCGTTCATCGCTCAATGGTTTCTTTTTGCTTTCGCCTTCAATCAAATCGCTTAATATCTTTTTCACTTCTCTTGTTGAAACTTCCTCGCCGCTTTCTGTGCTCAATGATTCGCTGAAGAAAAATTTCAGTCTGTAAGTGCCAAATTCTGTTTGCACAAATTTGCTGTTCGCCACGCGGCTCACCGTTGAAATATCAAGATTGGTTCTTTCCGCAATATCTTTCAAAATCATCGGGCGCAACGTGGTTTCATCACCAGTCAGAAAAAATTCGCGCTGATAATCCATGATGGTATGCATCGTATTATACAAAGTCTGTTGTCTTTGCTTGATGGCATCAATGAACCACTTTGCTGCATCAATTTTTTGCTTAATAAAAAGGACTGCCTCTTTTTGCCTTCTGTCTTTTTTAGTGCCACGTTCATATTCTTTCAGCATGTCTTTATAACCTTCGCTGATACGTAAATCAGGAGCGTTTTTAGTATTCAGGCTGAGCTCGAGTTTGCCGGCATTATTCGTGATGAAAAAATCAGGCACTACATAATTCTCCCCTTTGTTCCCATCTTCAATATTTCCGCCGGGCTTCGGGTTAAGCTTGATAATCTGGTTGATGATGTCTTTTAATTGTTCATCATTCAAATCGAGCCCGCGCTGAATTTTATCGTAATGTTTTTTGGTGAACTCATCGAAATATTTGCTCAGGACTTCAATAGCAAGCTCAACGGCTTTGCCTTCGCCCTTTCTTCTTCCCAACTGAAGCAACAAACATTCCTGCAAATCTCTCGCTGCAACGCCAGGCGGATCGAATTGCTGAATTTGTTTTATCAGGCTTTCAATTTCTTTATCGTTCGTTTCAATATTCTGGCGGAATGCTAGGTCATCAACAATAGAAGCAGTTTCTCTGCGCAGGTAACCATCATCGTCAATGCTGCCAACAATTTGCTCGGCAATTTTTCGGGAACGGTCATCCATAATCATCATGCCTAACTGGTCGAGTAACAATTCATGGAAAGAAGTTTCCACTCTGTGAGGCGTTGTGCGGTTCTCTTCTGCGTCCGGATAATTTTCGTCTCTGAGTTTGTAGTCCGCAACGTCATCATCATATTCATTCACATATTCGCTGATGTCAAGATTATCATATTCTTCTTCACTGCCTTCTGTTTCAAATTCTTCATCTGTGCTTTCAAACTCATCTTTCGAGTCATCTGTCAGCCCATCGTCACGGTCTTCTTCAGCCGTTTCTAATGCAGGATTTTCTTCCAGTTCTTCTTTAATTCTTTCTTCGAGATTGGCAGTAGGAACCTGCAGCAGCTTCATTAACTGAATTTGCTGAGGCGAAAGTTTTTGCAGTAATTTTTGCTGTAAAGACTGACTTAATGCCATTGTTTAAAGGGGTTTTGTCCGCCTCGTCACAAAATAAATTTTTGAAATCCGGCGTTTCCACAAAAATCAAGCCGTAAATTTACAGTAAAGAGATAATAAATAAATTGAAACGAAAAATTAGTTTTATTGTTGCGGCTTTTTTAACAGTTTTTGCAATGGCTGTAAAGGCTCAGAAACCTGTTTTCATCTCTGAAAAAAACAGCCGGAAGATAATAATGAACCAAAAACTGGAATTGCAAAAAAGCAATCTATTTTTTCTATCAGGCTTTTCAAATTTTTCAGGCGGCAAATTTATCACTCCAAAAATTTCTTTTGCTGAATTGGCTCAATCTTCCAGATTATATGGCGATTATTATGTGCAGCATTTGGGATTTTTCTGCACGAAAGAATACAAGTTTGAAAGGGCAACGCATATACCACTCAGGTTCAGGCTTGGCTCGCTTGAATATTGCAATTACCTTGAAGGAAAGAAATAATTTATGCCGAAACGCTCTGTTTTGATAATGCCTTTTTAATTGCACTCACTATTTTTTCACCCTTATCTTTTATCTGCTCTTCAGTCCATGATAAACTAATGGCAGTTGAAATGCAACGGCTCATAATGCTGTCGCTTGCTGTAAATAAAGTTTGTTTCAATTTCTGCAAAGCCTGCCTCTGAGCGTCATTGAGATTATTTAGTGAATCAGCATTTTTCAGATGGTCCCATTTGCGTATATAATGCCAGTTGTTATCGAACCAATAGAAATTGCCGACATAAATATTTTTGTCTTTCATTTCAGCGACAACTGTTTTCATTATTTCTTCAGTTGGCAAAAACCAGCTTAAGAAAGTGCAGCTATCTCCTGTCGGGTCAGGAATAATTCGGAAAGAAACTTCGGGGATTTGTGATAAAATATTTTTTAATTGTTGATGATTCTTTCTTTGTATCGCGAGGAATTTATCAAGTTTTCTGATTTGTGCTAAACCAACTGCGGCATGCAATTCGGAAATGCGGAAATTGTAGCCAAGAAATGGATGAAGGTCTGCCCCGCGGTCAATTCCTTTATGGTCATGACCATGATCGCTATATCCATCACATTTGATATAAATATTTTCATCATTGGTAAGAACTGCACCACCTTCTGCGCAAGTAACTGTCTTCACAAAATCGAATGAAAAAGTGCCTGCGTTGCCGATTGTACCCAGATGTTTTCCTTTATAAGAAGCGCCGATGCTCTGGCATGCATCTTCTAATAAAATGAGATTATGTTCTTTGCATATTTTCACAAGCGCATCCACATCAGCCATGCTGCCGCACATATGAACAGGCATCACGCATTTTGTTTTTGGAGTGATTGCTTTTCTTACTGCATCAGGATTCATGGTTAATGTTTCATC
This sequence comes from Puia sp., assembly GCA_035295505.1. Taxonomy (GTDB): domain Bacteria; phylum Bacteroidota; class Bacteroidia; order Chitinophagales; family Chitinophagaceae; genus Puia. The sequence goes on from DATGIX010000201.1 coordinate 26,988, forward strand.
AATATCAACAACAACGGGAACAGCGCCAACACTCAGAACAGCTTCAGGGCTCGCAACGAATGTGAATGAAGGCATAATCACTTCATCGCCTGCGCCAATCCCAAGTGCTGCCAATGCTGTTGTAAGCGCCGCAGTTCCACTAGAAACCAATTGCGCATATTTGCAATTCACGGTTTTGCAAATGGCTTCTTCCAGTTCTTTGGATTTCCAGATTCCTTTGCGCGGAGCATCAAAGCCATAACGCATCAGAATCCCTGTTTGCAGAACATCATTCACTTCTTTGCGTTCTTCTTCTCCGAAAAATTCAAAGCCAGGCATAGTTAAATTTTTAAAATTAAAGACTATTGCTATTTATAGATTGTTGGCGAGGACGCCAACAATTGCAATCATTATTATTGAATAACAAAGTTAAAAAAATGTTTGAGAGTTCGGCATTGCTTATAAAAGCATTTACGAATTTATGAATCGCTCAATAGAATTGTTGCCGTACAAGAGTGCGACGCAAGAATGCTTAATAGAATTACTATCGCAGGCACCAAATAAAAAAATTTCACCTAATTTATTTCCCAGTCGGTGCTGACGAAAAACTGTAAATAGAAACCGGATTGCTTTCCGTGTTGGTTTTGCTTACGGCTGTCACGAAATAATAAACCATATTTTTATCGCTTGCAAAACGCGCAGCTTTCAAATTAAATTTTGCATCGGGAGAAAAAGGAATGAATGCAACAAGCTTGCTCGAATCATTATTGAACGTTGATTGATTTGATTTGTAAATAGCAAATCCTTTTATCTCATCATCAACAGGATTTTTTTGCAGAGAAGTAATAAGCATAGAATCTTTTTCATTATACTTCGTGCTTGAAATCGGTTCATGCATTTTCACTGTGTCAATCCAATCCATCGGCGGAATGAGTGCAGGAGTTTTAAAATAATTCAAGCGCAGGCTATCGCTCCATCCGTTCGGGTTATTTTCAAATGATTTGCTGCTGAAAAAAATCATGCCCTGAACATTTGCTTCTTTTCTCAGCGAATCAATTTGTCTTGGCAACATTGTTTTATCGCGCCATTCAGCATTCTTGTTTGCATTGAATATGCCAAGCCCGATATAACAATGCCTTCCATAAGAATGGCTGTTCCACCAATCGAGCAAAACCTGATAAGGCGCAGCCCTGTGACCAAACTCAAAATATAATTGCGGCACAACATAATCAATCCAGCCATTTTTTAACCATAACACAATATCTGCATACAAATCATCATAATTAGTTTGCCCTGCTTTTGTATTGCTTCCCAACAAAGAATCTTTGCTGGCATTTCTCCAAATGCCAAATGGGCTGATGCCGAACCTGCAATATTTTTTTTCTTCCTTTATCGCTTTGCCGAGCATCACAATAATCGAATCCGTATTGCTTCTTCGCCAATCTTCTTTGTTCATTCCATTCCCGTATTTTGAATAAGAAGAATAATCAGGGAATTCTTTTCCGGCAATGCGATACGGGTAAAAATAATCATCAAAATGAATCGCATCGATATCATATCTTCTCACAATATCACGAATCACGTTTGTCACAAACTGTTGCACGTCTTTATTTCCCGGGTCAAAATATTTTGTGTCGCCATAAGTAAGGAACCATTCAGGATGAACTCTCGTGATATGTGTTGCGGCGATTGTTGAAACACCAATTCTAAATACAGCTCGATATGGATTGCACCATGCATGAAATTCCATTCCGCGTTTATGCGTTTCAGCAATCATGAAAGCAAGCGGGTCATAGTATGGTGATGGTGCTTTCCCTTGTTTTCCGGTGAGCCATTCACTCCATGGTTCATATTGTGAAGGATAAAATGCGTCTGCAGCCGGGCGAATCTGTACTATCACTGCGTTCATGCCATTTCGCTTGTGCATATCAAGAATCCTTCTGAACTCTACTTTCTGGCTGTCAGAGTTGAAATTGCCTTTGCTGGGCCAGTCGATATTATCAACTGTCGCAATCCATGCGGCGCGGAATTCATATTTCGGTTGGGCATGGACGTGAGTGGCAAGTAGTAAGTGATAAGTAGTAAGTAGGGTTAGAAAAAAGTGCTTCATTCTTATAAGCTGTTGATTAAAAACGGCGAAGTTATATTATTCTGAATTGCGTATTTTATCAAGCAGTTGATTTAACGTTTTTGATTCTTCTTCTGAAAGATTGACCATTACTGCATCCATTTCATTGCTTTTCTCATCTAATTTCTCCAGCAGCTTTTCTCCTTTTTTGGTGATAGTAATATCTACTAATCGCCTGTCGGTTTCACAAATGTTTTTCTTCACATGACCTTTTATTAATAGCCTGTCAACAATGCGGCTCGTGTCGCTCATTTTGTCCAGCATTCTTTCACGGATTTGCAGCGTAGATAATGGTTTTTGCGCACCGCGCAATATGCGGAGAATATTGAATTGCTGCGCCGTAATCTCATACTCATCGAAAAATATTTTCATTTTTTCTGTTATCCAGTTGTAAGTATAAATGAGATTTATCGCCGCTTTCTGGTGCTCGTTGCGGAATTTTTGTTGGTTGATGTCTTTCTCAATGCTCATACGTAAGGTTATTATGAGCTAAAATAGCAATAATCCTTCAATGCTATTAAAGAGAAAAGCTAAGCTGCATGATTGTCCATAAATGATGTGCTTCGTGAAGTAAAAAGAATTCAGTCCATTTTGAAATACTGAACAAACCGTATTTTGGATGGCGACCTGTCCTGCTCAATTGATTCTCTTCAAGATTTTTAAGCTTTGAGACAATAATAGAGCGCTCTCTGCTAATTTTTGATAATAATTCTTCTTTAGAAAGTTGCATGCATTCATAAAAGTGGTTATCATTTTCTGCAACATATCTTTCAAATGTCGGGCTGTCCATGTGCAGTATCAAATCAATTCTTTTGATGAATGTTGGTTGATAAGCACACAAATGAACGATGTTTTCAAATATGCTCCATTTATCAGGATTGATGCGTTGTTTCAATTGTTCTTCACTGAAATTTTTTGTTATCTCTGAAATAGTTTCGTATTGATATTGTAAGCGTGCAAGTATTGAATCTGATAAAGGCATAATAATATTTTTTGCTCAATTCGCACATCCGCATATTTTCAAATCTTCACATCAATCTTCCCAAACTTTTGTTCCCTCGCTGCAATTTGCGCAGATGTCAATATTTTTTCTGCTTTGCAAAATGCTCTTGCGAAAGTTCACATATTTATCATTCTGCCAGATTTCTTTGAATGGCTTTCCTTTTAAATCGCCCAACTGATGTTGCGCATCTTTATCGAAACAACAAGGAACCACTAATCCATCCCAGGTTATTACCGTTGCATGCCACAATCTCCAGCAATGGTTTTGCAAAGCATTCTTTACTTCATGATTGCCATTCTTATTTTTTTTATAGCGGCTGTATTTTTCATTCACTGGAATTAATTGGTTCGGGTCATTTTCATAATCATACACCTGAGCAGTTTTGAAACGCACTTCATCAACACCGGTTTCTTTTGCTAATCTTTTAATGTCTTCAATCTGATGTTCGTTTGGTTTCACTACTAAGAACTGAAAAAAAACAAACGGTGTTTTGCTTTTTAATTCTTTTTTCCATTTCACGATATTTCTCGCGCCTTCCAACACTTTTTCCAATTTTCCTCCAACACGATATTGTTCATACACATCTTGTGTTGTTCCGTCAATAGAAATTATCAATCTGTCAAGACCACTTTCAACTGTTCTCTTTGCATTCGCATCATTCAGATAATGTGCATTTGTTGATGTGGCTGTATAAATTCCTTTCTGCGAAGCATATTTCACCATGTCTAGAAAATCCGGATTCAGATATGGCTCTCCCTGAAAATAAAAAATGAGGTATAATAATTCTTTTGAAAGCTGGTCGATGGTGTCACTGAAAAAATCTTTCTTCAACATGCCTATTGGTCTTGTGAAAGCTCTTAGACCACTCGGGCATTCAGGACAGCGAAGGTTGCACGATGTTGTCGGCTCAAAAGAAATAGAAACCGGAAAGCCCCACTGCACGGGCTTCTTGCTCCATTTGCTGATATAATAACTGCTCAATACTTTACTGCCATTCCAAACGCGGCGCGGAGTTAGCTTGGAAAAAAGATTGACCGTATCGTTCCAATTGAAAGCAGGCATTGAAATGTAAAATTAACTACTTAACCGCAAAGAAATGAATGCGCAAAGTCTGAAATTAATATCTCAAATCCTCGTGTCCTTGCGCCTTCGCGGTTAAACATTTCATTTCAATTCTAATATCTTGATGTTACGAAAATAAATCGGCGCTCCTGCATGCTTTCCCTGGAAACCAATATAGCCATGCAATTGAAGCGTTGACATTGGGTTACTCAGCCAGCCCGGAACTTTCGAGCCGTCGGGATTTACAGATGCAGAAGTATATAAGCTCATATCACATGTGTTCACTAATTCTCCATTCAAAACAATCCATATCTTTTTTCCTTTGCACGTGATGGTATAATGATTCCATTCTCCCGCTTTTTTTACTGTTCTTTTTGTTACAGCCTGATGACCGAAAACAGCAGCGCACTGCCATGTTGCAGGAGCTTTGCTCCATTCAGCAGAATAATCATCCGCAATCTGAATTTCTACAGAATGGGAAACCCATTTTCCGGTATCGCTTGCATGAACAATCACGCCGCTGTTCGTTCCATCTGCATTTTTGAAATCAAGGTCAAGCACAAAATCGTCGTAAGCTTTTTTGCTCCACATACATTCATCTTTTGTAGCAGTGATAATTCCGTCATGAATGCTCCACACTCCGGTTGGAAAATTTGCATCTGAAAGCTTATCATCAAATAAATTCACCCAACCATTGCCGTTAGTATTTGGGTGAACGTATGCAGTGTCCTGAGCTGAAATATTTGATAAAATGACTAATAAAAAAATGAAAGTGATAATGATTTGTTTCATAATAGTTCTTTAAAAAATTATTTTGGGCGATAGTAATTTTCAGGCGCAGCCAATACTTTTTTCCACTGGCGCTGATGGCTATCCTGCCATTTTTTATTAGCATGAACGTTCCAGTTCACATGCTTTAATTGTTCTCTCACAAATTCTCTTTGTTCGGGATGAACAAACATCGGGTGAAGATAGAACCATTCTTTATTTTGAATGAGATATTTCCAGAAAGAATCAAAGCTTTCGAAATTAGTTTCGAAAACTTTTAGCTCATCTTTTCTGTCATCGTAAGTGCTGTGGTTATAATAGAAAGAAATTTTTCCGTTATCGTCTAAGCGGAATAAACTTCCGCCACTTTCTGACGAACTGATATCGAAATAGAGCTCTTTTTTCATAATCCCATTAACATAAAATAAATCGGAGAGAATGATTTAAAAAATTTCTTTGCTCCCGAATTATCAGGCAGCTTTCGCCGAAGTTGATTTCAAAGAATAGTATGTAACGAAGCAGCTCGAAAGCATCAAAATACTTCCTAATAAAAAAGGAGCGCCTGGAAATATGATCGGAGCCTTGGTAGTGAAATAAGAAAACAAACCTGTCATGATTAAAGGTCCAAATATTGTTGTCAGGCTCATCAAACTGGTGAGACCGCCTTGCAATTCACCTTGCTCATTTGGCGGCACGTTGCCCGACATCGTTGCCTGTAAAGAAGGCCCTGCAATGCCGCCCAAACAATAAGGAACAAGAAAGGCAAACATCATCCAGCTTTGGCTGGCAAATGCAAAGAGCAACATGCCAAGTGCATAAAACCCAAGGCCGATATAGATGCTGCGCTCCGCCCCGATTTTTGGTGTGATGATTCTTATTAAACCAACTTGTACTACAGCAACTAAAGCTCCAACCAACGACAATGAAATTCCCACCATCGTCGGGTTCCACTGAAACCTATACATTGTGAAAAAACTCCAGTTGCTTTGAACAGCATGAACGGCAAGATATATAAGTGTCAAAGCGGCAATGAGTCCGCTAATAGCCGGATATTTTTTCAACTGAATGAGCGTGCCGACAGGATTGGCTCTTTTCCATTCAAATTCTCTTCTATGATCCTTGCTTAATGATTCTGGCAGAACAAAATAACCATACAACCAGTTGATGAGTGTCAATATCGCAGCAACATAAAATGGAGCACGCAACCCAAATTTACCTAATAATCCGCCAATGGCAGGGCCAATAATAAAACCAAGACCAAATGCACCTCCGACCATACCGAAATTTTTTGCTCTCGTATCGGCCGTGCTGATATCTGCGATATATGCCATCGCTGTGGTGAAACTCGCACCAGTGATGCCGGCAACAATCCTTCCAACAAAAAGCCATCCATAAGTGGGTGCAAAGCTCAGGAATAAATAATCGATGCCAAAACCAAACAATGAAAACAAAATAATCGGCCTTCGGCCATATTTATCGCTCAGGTTTCCGATAACAGGTGCAAATAAAAATTGCATGATAGCATATGTTGATAAGAGAATGCCTCCCGATGTGCTTGCTTCATTAACCGGGATATTTCTTAGTCCGGCAATAAGCCTTGGCATCACAGGGATGATTACCCCAAATCCTATTGAATCTATCAATATGGTTATAAAAATAAACCCCAATGCAGCATTCCGTGATTTTGCCATAAACAGAGATTGTAATTACCGGACAGTAAATATAAACCAGAAAGAAAACTTTGTGGAAGAAAAATTGCGCCTGATATTATATTATGATTAATTAATCAACCTCATAATGAATTCCTGCAATAGAGCGTATGCGGTCCATTGTTTCCATAATTAATAAAGTATCGGCATGTGTCATTACCGGGCTTTCGGTTATTCCTTGCCGTAAGCAATCACAAACATGCTTTGCCTGATATTGATAACCAAAGCCCGGTTCCGAATGATGTGGGATAATTTGTTTTGAATCTATCTTTCCCGGATAAAATTCAATCGTCGCTGTTGTGGGATTATAAAATCTGGGCGTTAATCTCAATCTTCCTTTACGCCCATTAATATCTGCTTCCGTTGCAAGGTTTGAAGAAAATGTAGAAAACAATTGCGCTATTCTTCCATCGCTATAACGAAATGTTGCAGCACATTGCTCATCAACTCCCGTTGTTGCAGGAGTCATACTTGCTTCGATGATATCTGGTCTCCCAAGAACTGAAAGTGCATAAAAAACATTGTAAATGCCGATATCAAGCAGTGAACCGCCCCCTAATGATGGCTCAAATAATCTTGCAGAAAATGGAGGCTCAGGTATGAAACCAAAGTTCACAATCATGCTTTGAATCTCTCCAAGGTCACCATTCTTAATTATCTGTTGAACGATATCATGCTGCGGCGTGAATTTTGACCATAATGCTTCCATCAAAAAAACATTTTGTTTTCTTGCTTCACTAATCATTTCATTTGCCTGCCTGCTGTTAATGGCGAATGCTTTTTCACACAACACTGCTTTTTTGCTTTTCAGGCAAAGCAGCACATGTTCATAATGTAGCCCATGTGGCGAAGCAACATAAATCACATCTACATCCTTATCATTTACCAATGCTTCATAACTGCCATGGCTATGCGAGATTGAAAACTTATTAGCAAACTCGTCTGCTACAGATTGGCTGCGAGAGCCACAAGCCACCAATTCAGCGCCTTCAACATATTGAAGGTCTGATGCCATTTTTTTTGCAATATTGCCACATCCTAAAATGCCCCAGCGTATTTTTTTCATGCCGTTAAAATTGATAAATGTACTTTTTCATAACAATATTAGCTCATTCATAAAAAAATTCTCTTTGAAATAAAAAAGGTTTGATAAATTTAGAACTTAATAAAATATAGCGATGAATTTTAAGAGGATGGAGATATTTGTTCATCCATTAAAATTTGTAACTAACAATCAAATTAAAACTCTATTCGATGACGAACATCAAAAAAATTTCTACAGCCCTGGCTCTTGTAACAATCGTTATTATTGGCATTGCTGCCACTAAACCGCCTGAAGAACATAAATTCAAGAATTTGAAAGTGCTTCCCAAAGACATCAGCGACGAAGACCTGGACAAAGTGATGGACAATTTCAAGGCAGCGCTGGGCGTAAAATGCAATTTCTGCCATGCTCCTTCAAAAGATACAACCAATCATCATCCTGATTTTGCGAGCGATGACAAACCTGAGAAAGACATTGCACGCCACATGATGCGCATGACTGCAAAAATCAATAAAAAATATTTCAGCTTTAATAAAGATGAAAAAGGCGAAACCCAACCCGCCATCAGTTGCATGACTTGCCACAGAGGCAACCCTCACCCGGAAGTTAAAAATTAAAAATCATAAAATATTGCTTGTATAAGCGGCTGCAAAAACTTGCAGCCGCTTTTTTTTCAAATCACCTAATTTTGTTGGCTCACATAAACAAATTTCATGGCAAATAATTTATATGATTTCGGGATGATAGGCCTTGGCGTGATGGGTCGCAACCTTTTACTAAACATGGCAGACCATGGTTTCAAAGCAATTGGCTTTGATAAAGATGAAACCAAAGGCGCATTGCTCGAAACTTCTGCTACGCCCGGCACAACAGTGCAAGGAGTGAACACTTTGGCTGAAATGATTAAGCTGTTGCAGCCTCCACGAAAATTAATGATGCTCGTACCTGCAGGAAAACCGGTTGATGATGTGATTCATGATTTGCTTCCTCTTTTGGAAAAAGGAGATATCATTATTGATGGTGGCAACTCACATTATACTGATACATTAAAAAGATTGGAATATCTGAAAGACACCGGCATTCATTTCATGGGAGTCGGTGTTTCAGGCGGTGAGCATGGTGCAAGAACCGGCCCAAGCATCATGCCCGGCGGCGATGCTGAAGCATACAAAAATGTTCAGCCGATATTGGAAGCAGTGGCAGCTAAAGTGAGTGGCAGCGCTTGTGTTGCTTATATGGGCAAAAATGCGGCAGGGCATTATGTGAAGATGGTTCACAACGGGATTGAGTATGCCATCATGCAATTAATCAGCGAAGTGTATGATTTATTGAAAAACGGTCTAGGGTTGGATAATGATGAATTGTACAAAGTTTTCAAAACATGGAATGAAGGCGAGCTGCAATCTTTCCTGATAGAAATCACCAGAGATATTTTCCTTCAAAAAGATGATAAGACGAATAACAGGTTAGTGGATATGATACTTGACAAAGCAGGTGCAAAAGGAACCGGCAAGTGGACTTCGCAGGATTCAATGGATCTTGGGATACCTATCACCGTTATTGATACCGCAGTTTCGCTTCGCAGCCTTTCTGCATATAAAGATGAAAGAACACAAGCTGCTGCATTGTACAAAACTTCAACGCATTCAATTGAAGTGCCGAAAGAAGTTTTCATTCAGGAACTCGGCGATGCATTATTTTTCGCGACCATTATTTGTTATTCACAGGGATTATCCTTGCTTCATAAAGCTTCATCAGAATTGCAAATGGACATTCCTATGACTGACGTGGTTCGCATCTGGCGTGGCGGTTGTATTATCCGTTCCACTTTGCTTGAAACTTTTTTCAAAGCATATACATCGAACCCTGAGCTGCCTAATTTGTTATTGAATGCAGACATTGCGCAATTGCTGCAAAAAAAATTACAGCACACGCGAACTGTGGTGATGCATGCAACACAAACAGGTTACCCTGTTGCAGCATTGATGAGCGCTTTGAGTTATTTTGAAGCGTATCGCACCGAAAAATTGCCGACAAATTTAATTCAGGCCCAACGTGATTATTTTGGTGCACACACTTATCAGCGAATTGATATGCCCGGAACATTTCACACTGAATGGCAATCAGCATAATGATTCGTTAATGACTGTTTAATGATAACAAATGAGTTTTTAATTTCTTTATTTTATTAAAAACTCATTATTATGAAAAAGATATTCATTATTGCAGTAACATTCGGAACAGCAATCAATTTTTGTTTTGCTCAAACTAAAATTGAAAAATATTGTGCGGTAACTTATATTCCTGTTATCGCCGCCAAGGTCAAAATATCAGTAAACTTTGGAAACCCAAATATGTATATTAAAGACAGCTCGATAATGAAAAGCCTTATGGCAATAAATAGTTTTAAGAATGAAATAGATGTTCTTGATTATATGAGTAGGAATGGCTGGTCTTTGATATCGATATTGCCTTGGGGGCAATTTAATTTTGGGAGAACTTTTTATTTCAAAAAAGAATTTGATAAATCAGTATTTACCATAGACAGTAATTAAAAAATATTCAGAATAATCATGCAAAATCATAAACGTCCGCCAGCTTCTCTCTTATTCATTTTCGGTGGGAGCGGCGATTTGAATTTCAGAAAACTTTCTCCTGCGCTTTATAATTTATTTATTGATGAATGGATGCCGGAAAAATTCAGCATCGTTGGCATTGGAAGAACTGAATTCACTGATGAAAATTATCGCGCCAAATTATTAGATGGCATCAAGCAATTTAGCAGAAGAAAAGATGAACAGAATGGCAAATGGCAAACATTCTCACAACAGATTTCTTATCTGCAAATGGATGCGGAAAAGGATGAAGAATACCAGAAAATTGCTGAGATAGTAAAATCAAAAGAGCAGCAGTTTGGTGAGCACCCGAATGTGATTTTTTATATGGCTGTTGCACCACAACTTGTTCCTGATATTGCCAAAAAATTAGGTGCGCTGAATATTTGTTCTGATACAAAATGTACACGCATCGTTGTTGAAAAGCCTTTTGGTCATGATTTAAAAAGCGCTCATGAGCTCAACAAGCTTTTGATGGGAATGTTTGATGAAGAACAGATTTATCGCATCGACCATTACCTCGGAAAAGAAACGATACAAAATATTTTGGCGATGCGTTTTGCTAATGCATTGTTTGAACCGATATGGAATAAAAATTATATCGACCATGTTCAAATCACGGCAGCAGAAACAGTAGGTGTTGAAGGTCGTGGTGGCTATTATGAAACTTCCGGCGCTTTGCGCGATATGGTGCAGAACCATATCCTTCAAATGGTTTGCATGATTGGGATGGAAGCTCCGGTCAGTTTTGATGCAGATGAAATCAGAAATAAAAAAGTAGATGTGTTGAATGCGATTCGAAAAATTAGTAAAGATGATGTGCATGCTTATGCAGTTCGCGGGCAGTATGATGAAGGCTGGGTGAAGGGAGAGAAAGTTCCTTCATATAAAAAAGAAAAAAGTGTTTCGCCCGATTCGAATATCGACACATTTGCTGCAGTAAAATTTTATATTGACAACTGGCGCTGGCAGGATGTTCCATTTTATGTGCGCACCGGAAAAAGATTGCATGATAAAACAACCATCATCACTATTCAGTTTAAGCCTGCGCCACATTATGCTTTTCCTGATGAAGCAACTGAGACATGGAGACCAAACAGATTAACAATAAGCATCCAGCCTGAAATGGATATCCGTCTTCGTTTTCAGGCGAAACGACCCGGACAGTCAATGACGCTGAATCCTGTTGATATGATTTTCAGTTATAAAGATGCTTATGATGGTAACGAGCCGGAAGCTTATGAAACGCTGTTGCTGGATGTGATGGAAGGAAATGCAACATTGTTCATGCGCAGCGACCAGGTAGAAGCAGCATGGAAAATCATCATGCCGATTCTTGAGGCATGGGAAGCCAGACCACCTGTTGATTTTCCAAATTATGCTCCCGATAGTTGGGGACCGGAAGATGCGGAAGCACTGATAGCAAGAGATGGGCATAATTGGATTACGCTTCCGCCGCTGCATCAAGAATAAAAAATGAAAAATTAGAAATAAGTAATTAGAAAATGCATTTACACATTTCCAAAACAGCCGATGAATTCAATCATAAAGTTGCAGACTGGATTGTTAATTGTATTGCCGAAACTCTAAAGACGAAAGACAGATTTACCTTAGTGCTTTCCGGTGGCAATACACCAAAAGTATTGTATCAGTTATTATCGGCTACACCTTACCGTGAAAAAATCGATTGGAAAAAACTTCATATTTTCTGGGGCGATGAAAGAGATGTTCCATTTAATGACGAACGCAACAATGCGAAGATGGCTTATGATACATTATTAAATAATGTTCCAATCCCGCCATATCATATCCATGTGATGCAAACTGAAAATATTTCTCCGGAGAAATCTGCAGAAGAATATGAAAAAATTTTGCACTTATACTTTCCATTCACCATTGACGATTCACCATTCACAACTTTCGACTTAGTATTGTTAGGCATGGGCGACGACGGTCATGTTCTTTCTCTTTTCCCGGGAACTGCAGTTGTGCATGAAGAAAAAAAATGGGCTACTTCACTTTGGCTGGAAGCACAAAATATGTATCGCATCACGCTCACAAAAGCTGTCGTGAACAAATCAAAACAAATTGCATTTCTGACAACAGGTGCTAATAAAGCGCATGCTTTGAAAGAAGTTTTGCAAGGACATTATAATCCTGATTTATATCCTTCACAAGAAATAAAACCTGAAGCTGGAGAATTGCATTGGTTTGTGGATGAAGCAGCGGCAGCACAGTTGACAGTTTAGAGTTTTCGGTCTATAGTTCTCCAATTGCTACTTCTCAATAAAATTGTCACACTGAAATGATTATTTCACATCTTCCGAATCATGAACCACCACTTTGTTCCAGAGATGTGAGCATTCTTCAATAAATTTTTTGTGTAGCGGATGTGGCTGATAAATTTCTTCATCTTCAAGATTATCAAATATCAGCATCCATGAAACAGAATAAGAACGCTCAATCACATCGCGATCCGTGGTAGCCGGTTCCCCGATATGAAATTGCCTGATAGTTTCTACTTTTGATAATTTTTTTAAACCTTCCACCAGAGCGGCTTTATCTTCTTTGCTAACAGGATTTTTAAGCCAGAAAAAAACATGATGGATAAAAATGTTTTTTAGTTCCATTCTTTAAATTTTAAAATAGTTGTTGAATAATTTCATTAGTCAGCTTTCGTTCTTCTTTTGTCCAAAAAGAATTTGGCGGCGGAAATTCATTGATATTGTAACCACCTTGTTTTTTAAAATCAAAAACGGCATGGCATTCATCATCTAATATCAACGCACATTTCAGCCAATCTTTTGTCCAAATGATTTTGATATTGATTTCCTTTTTTTCTTTTGAAATTTCCTCAGTCTCAAAAATATGCAGTGCATCTAATATACGCTGTTCCTTTGTTTTCGAATCTATTTCGATTGCATAAAAATATCCTGTTTCATCGTTGCTTTCGAAAACAGTGCTGAAATTATTTTCCATGGAAAGGCTCTCGATAAATGCATCATCGCTCAAAACAATATTTAGCTCCTGCATTAAATAGCCGTTCATTATTTCATCTGTTTTAGCCAATCAACAATTCCCAGATAAATTTTCTGTGCAACTGCTTTCTGAAATTTCGGGTTGAGGATTTTTTTCTCATCATCTTTATTGCTCAAAAAAGCCACTTCCACTAAAGCATTCGGGTAATCAGTAGGTCCGCTCAATGCAAAATTGAAATTTCCTACATTACCAAATTCTTTCAATCCCAAAGAAAGCATGCGATTTAAAATTGCTTCGCTTAAAGGGCGAAAACCAATATAACGATAATAAGTGCTTGTGCCTTGTGTTGTATCTGAACTACCCGAATTCAAATGAATGCTTACTAATAAATCAGGATTATATTCTCGCAGCGCCAATATCCTCTCAGGCATGCTCAGCGAAGTATCTTTAGTCCGGGTCATATAAACCTTTTTCACACCGGCTTTCTTCAATGCCTTCTCTACTTCTTTTGCTATGATAAGTGTGTAATTTTTCTCGAGAATATTGCTGGTAACTCCGCTCGCTCCGCTATTATCTCCGCCATGCCCGGCATCAATAGCAATTTTTAATTTACGTATATCCAATGCCGTTGGCTGTCGCTTAATCCGGACGATTAATCTGTTTCCTGTTGTATCATAAGTAATAAAATGCCCCCAATGTTGTTGGTGTTTCAGTTCAATATAAATACGCAACACATCGTCCTCAATTTGTTCATACCATGTATTTTTGATTTCTTTCACGCTTTTCAATTGAGTAATCCAATTCGTATTGGAAGTTGCTCCGAAAATATCTACTGCAATTCTTGACGGGCTGATAAGATGAAAGCTTCTATAGGGCAAATGTTCATCGAGCAAAACGGTCACATAATCAAATGCAGAATCCCCAAACACACGAAAGCTTCCGCTTAAATGTGCGTTATGGATAATTGGCTTATTAGCTTGTTTGCTAATCAACACAACACTTTCTTTCGCGATGTAACCTGAATGAAATTTGGATAGCTGGATTTTATAATCAGTTTTAAAGCTATCAACAATTTTCAGCAGAATATTAGAATCGATATAGCCCATTTTGGCACCACCGAGTCTATCATCGCCAATTCCATATTCGATGAAAGGAAGCTTACCAATGCTTTTTGCCAGCCAAATACTGTCTTGTGAGAAAGAAAAGAAAGCAATCAACAGAAAAGTAAAAGTCAACAGCGTTAACCTCATCGGGAAATTTTTATAAAGATAGCTTGCTTTGATTATCAAAACGGACTATGCGATAGAACTGTGCAAATTCTTATTTCATCTGTATATTTAGGGCATATATTAATAATTCGTTTTTTTCGTTTATACTGTTGCTTTATCTATGACTGTATTAAAACCTTTTATTCTTTTCTGCTTTATTATATCAGGCTCTGCAAAATTGCATGCTCAGACTTTTGTTCCTTTAAAAGAGGATTCCTTAAAACATAAAACACTGCTGGATTCCATCACGCAGAAATATAAAAAAGACATATCCGGTGTGTCCGGTCCTAATAGCAAATATATCATTGAGCTGTATAAAGAACGATATGAAAATATAAAAACCATCTTCGATGAAGATGGGATAATTACCAACCCGGAAGCCAACGATTACCTGCAGTCGGTTGTAAAGATTGTCTATAGTTATAACCTCTCATTAAAATCTTTAAACAGCAGGGTCCTGTTCTCAAAAGCTTTCTGGCCTAATGCAAGCAGCATGGGTGAAGGAACGATCTTATTTAATATTGGTCTTTTCTATAAGCTCGAAAATGAAAGCCAGGCTGCATTTGTTATTTGCCATGAGCTCGCTCACCTCTATTTGAATCAGAGCAATAAGGCAATTGAGCAGTATGTGAACACTATCTACTCAGATGAATTCCAAAAAGAATTGAGAACCATACAGCGCTCTGCTTATCAAAAAAGACAGCAGCTTGAAAGCCTGGCAAAAAATTTCACATTCAAAGACAGGCGCCACAGCCGGGAGCATGAATCAGAAGCCGATTCTCTGGCTATTGAGTGGCTAAAAAATACACCTTATGACCTGAACGAAGCTTTGAGCTGCCTCACACTTTTAGACAGCGTTGACAAAGACAAATACAACGAGGAGCTGAGGCTGGAAAAGTACTTTAATTTCCCTGATTACCCCTTTCAGGCAAAATGGACAAGAGCATCTGTCGGTCTTTCAGCCATGGCAAATTCATCGCACGAAGAAGATAAAAAAGAAGCCGACTCACTCAAAACACATCCCGATTGCAAAGTTCGTGTTGCAAAACTTGAAAGTCGCGTAAAGCAATATCAAAAGGGGCCCAAACAAAAATTTGTAGTCAGTGAAAAAGAATTCGCCAGACTAAAAAAGCAATTTGATCTTGAAATTGTTTTGTATTGCTACAAAGCCGGGTTAATATCCAGATGTTTGTACTTGTCTCTCGAAATGCTTCCTCAATACAAAGAAGATGCGTTGATATATTCATTGATCGGCGGCTGCCTGAATCAATGTTACCTGTATCAAAAAAAGCACGAGCTCACCAAAATATCTGATTTGCCAGCCGCTTATTTCGACAAAAAATATGATAGCCTGCTTCATTTCATCCAAAATCTTCGCTTGCCTGATTGGCCTGCTTTAAGTTATTATTTTGCAAAACAATACCAGGATAATTTCAAGAATAGCGAAGAATTTCTGAATACATTAATTGTTAGCAAAGAAATTTTCAATAAACCCGATGAAAAAAAAGAATGGGTTGATTATTATCACAAAAATTTCCCCAAAGGAAAATATAATTTTGAAAAAATTAATAACCAATAAACCAAACAAAAAATGAACAAGATTTCATTGCGTGTATTACTGGCAACTGGTTTCATGATCATCGCAAATTTGTCGTATTCGCAAAAGCTCACCATCGATAAAGTGTACACTGCTTATTTGCGCAATTCAGGCCCCATCCTGCAAAAAGAAGAAATTAAAGGCTATTATCTCTTTTATCAGTCTGACAAAGTTGACCGTCACACAGATGAATATACTGTACAGATATTAGATGAGAACCTGAACAAAGTGAAGGATATAAAATTCACTGATGATAAAAGCATTCAACTGCTTGAATCATCTTTCAACGGAAGTTGCCTCATTTTTTTATTTTATAACAAAGGAGAAAAGCAGCTCAATTACCGCATCTATGATATGGATGGGAAAAAGAAATATGAATATTCCAAGGAAATTGACAAGAAGACCAAATCGATGATTGACAATTATGAAAAGTTCAAAAGTGAGGATGGCCTTAATAAAGAAATTTTTGATATTGAAGACAGAGGCTTTATTTCTGTTATTCCTGAAAGAGAAGGCAAAATATATTCTTATGAAATAAACATCTTGCACAGCGACCAAAAAAAGCAAATTGTTTATACGCCCAATGAAGACATAAAATTCGCAACTGCAAATTATTTGGGAAGCAATGACACCCTTGCTTTTTTTGAGATTTTGAAGAAAGAAAGATTAACGTCTAACACTGCAGAATCCTGGCTGTTGGGCATTAATCTCTTCACCGGAAAAAAAGCTTTCGAAATTTCGACTGAAAAGGAAGAGTACAAGTTTTACCCAATGAATGTTTCCACCTTGCAAGGAAGCAGCGATTACATGATGCTAGGATCTTATTATGACAAGAGCGACCGCGTTCTTGCAGACAATACACTTGGCCTTGCAATATGGGTGATGGATAATAAAGGCAAAATAAAAATCAAGAAATATAATTCATGGACGAAAGAAATCGGCAAGTATCTTAATGTGAATGAAAAAGGGAAAATAGATAATATAGGATATTTATTTTTTCACAGGATATTACAGACTGAGGATGGAAAAATTTTCGCTGTTGGGGAAGGCTATAAAAGAACTGCCAGCGCACTTGGCATCACGATGACTGCAATTGGCGCTCTTGCCGGTCATGTTGGGAGCAGTGGTGTCACGAAGCTTGTGATAACTGATATGGTGATGATGCAGTTTGATAATGTGTTCAATATTGAGGATGCAAAGATTTATGAAAAGAACCACAATAATTTTGAATCACCTAATGGAATGGGTGGAGATTTTATGAGTCCGCATTTAATGGCTCAGGTCGTGAAAGCCTATGGTGGCTTTGATTTTGCTTTCACCCAAACGGATCAGAACCATTCAAACTTCGTGGTAGCTTACACTGATTATGAAAAATCAAAAGAGTATAAAGGACTTACTTTTCATTCCATTTCATATTTCAACAATAAATTCACAACAGACAAAATAAACCTTTCGTCGAAAGCTTCTAAAACAAAAATACTTCCTGGCAAACCGGGATCTGTGATGGTGCTTGAATATTTTAAAAAAGAGAAGAAATTAGATATGAGACTGGAAAAAATTAATTAGGACTGACTTACTCCAAATGAAAAATGCCATCGTTTTCCGATGGCATTTTTCATTTCCTGCTACTCTATTATAGTGGATATTTATTCTCCGCAATTAATTTATTCGCAATCCTTCTTTTTGCGTCTTTGCTATTGAAAGCTTCTGCTTTAGTGAAGCGTTTCAATCCAAGAAGCATCATTCTTTGTTCATCGCCATCTGCAAATGCATTGATAGCATCTTTCCCGAATTTGTTGATGTGGTCTGCAGCATCATACAAATAAGTGCGAACAATATCAAATTCATTAACACAAGCTGCTTCACCACGTTGGTCAGCTAATTTCATAGCACGAAGCAATGCGCTTTCAGCATTAAAAGTTTCAATTGCCATATCAGCAATATGCATCAATATTTCCTGTTCGCTTTCAATCTTCATCATTAACTTTTGAACCGCTGCACCTGCAACCATCAAAATTGCTTTTTTAAAATTGCTGATGAGCTTTTTCTCTTTTGCAAACGGAGTATCATCACCACTGCCAAAATCAGGAATGCTCATCAATTCTTTTTGCACTGCCATTGCTGGTCCCATCAAATCAAGTTTTCCTTTCATCGCACGTTTCAAAACCATATCAACAGTTAATAAGCGATTGATTTCATTGGTTCCTTCATAAATGCGGTTAATCCTTGAATCACGATATGCTTTTGAAATAATATATTCGTCGCTAAAACCATTTCCACCATGAATCTGAACGCCTTCATCCACTACAAAATCCAACACTTCACTACCAAACACTTTTAGCATCGCGCATTCAATTGCATATTCTTCCGCAGCTCCGAGCAATGCTTCGTTAAAAGGCTTGCCTGCATTTTGCAATTCAATTTCTTTGTCATCAACCCATTTTGCAGTTCTGTACAAAGCACTTTCTGCAACCCAAATCTTGATTGCCATTTCAGCAATCTTATTTTTTATCGCGCCAAAATTTGAAATCGAAGTTTTGAATTGTTCTCTCGTAACAGCATATTGAATAGAAGTTGTTGCTGCACGTTTTGCGCCGCCTAATGCAGCAGCACATAATTTCAATCGACCAATATTTAAAATATTGAACGCGATGATATGACCTTTGGCCGCCTGTCCTAATAAATTTTCAGCAGGCACTTTGCAATCCTGAAAATACAGTTGCACGGTTGATGAACCTTTGATACCCATTTTATGTTCTTCCTGCCCTTGTGTGAATCCTTCGAATCCTCTTTCTATTATGAATGCAGAAAATTTATCGCCATCAATTTTTGCAAACACAGTGTACACATCGGCAAAGCCGCCGTTTGTAATCCAGCATTTTTGTCCATTCAAAATATAATATTTTCCATCATCAGAAAGTTTTGCTGAAGTTTTTGCACCAAGCGCATCACTACCGCTGTTCGGTTCCGTTAATCCATAAGCGCCTTTCCATTCGCCACTTGCAAGTTTGGGAATATATTTTTGTTTTTGCTCCGCAGTTCCGAAATATAAAATGGGCAAAGTGCCGATACCTGTGTGTGCAGCAACTGCCACTGAAAAAGAAAATCCGCCACCAAGACCTTCATTCACCAAAGTGGATGTAATAAAATCTTTCCCAAGCCCTCCATATTCTTCAGGAATAGAAGCACCAAGCAATCCTTGCTCACCTGCTTTTGCAACCAATGAAGGCATCAAGCCTGGTTCTAATTTATCAATGCGGTCAATGACAGGCAGCACGTCCGCATCTAAAAAAGATGCGCACATGTCTTTTACCATTTGTTGCTCTTCATTATAGTCTTCAGGAATGAATGTTTCGAAAGCGGGACTTTCCTTAATCAGCCATTCGCCGCCTTTCAGCAAATTTTTGTTTTCAGTGGCAGTGCTCATAAAAAAATATTTATCGTTAAAAATTATTTCAGGTTGTCATACACTTTTTGCAACACTTCTTTGCAAAGATTAACCTGGTCTGCCGGAACACCTTCCAGCGCATCATTCAATGTCTGTTCTGCGAGTTGCATTGTTTGTTCCTGCAATTTTTGCCCTTGTTTGGTGAGGCAGATTTTATTAATACGTCTGTCGTTTTCAGAAGCCACTCTTTTTACCAATTGAAGTTTTTCAAGATTATCTAATAACCTTGTAATACTCGGTTTATCCCGGAAAGTAGCATTGCACAATTCCTGCTGACTCTTGCCGTCTTCCTTCCACAAATGATAGAGTACGCTCCATTGCTCAATGGTTAAATTTAGAGTTGCATTGTTAAATTTCTTCTGCAACCGGCGGGCAATGGCAGTCGATGCTTTGCCAGTAATAAAACTGTATAATTCTCCTTTTTTAAAATGGTTGTTTGGCATATAGTTAGTTAAACAACTATTCAAACCTACCGATATTTTTTGGAATGCGCAAGGGTTAACGGATAATTATTTTGTAAAAACTTTCTCGCAATGAAACAACGAAGGCAACGGGCGGAAAGGAATTGTATTTAAAATAGGATTTAAAAGCCGGTAATTTAATATCTTGACTTAGCAAAATGGGTCAGAAATAAATTTAGCTGATTCATTACTCATTGCCTGAAATATTATATGCAGTCTTTCAATTTATCATATAAATCTTCGATCATTCATTACTGCAAATCAGGCAATGGAGAAAAAACAATATTTTGTTTCCATGGTTATTCGCAATCATCGCAATCTTTTTCTTTTCTTGAAAAAAAAATCGAAAATGATTTCACCATGATTGCGATTGATTTTCCATTTCATGGCAAAACAGTCTGGAACGAAGGATTGAATTTTGCCATGAGCGATGTGTTAGAAATCATTGATGAGATTAGTGAACAACAAATGCTTCACTCGACAAAAATCTATTTGCTTGGGTTTAGTATGGGTGGAAGAGTGGTGCTGAATATGATTCAGCAAATCCCTGAAAAAATTGAAAAAGTTATTTTGATTGCACCGGATGGGATGAAAGAAAACTTCTGGTATTGGCTTGCCACACAAACTAAATCAGGCAATACATTTTTTAAGCGAACATTGCAAAAGCCTGCTCCAATGCTCGGCTTTCTGAAAGTTGTTAATAAGCTTGGTGTCGTGAACCAAAGTGTCTATAAGTTCATTTCGTTTTATATACACGATGAAAAAGTCAGAGAAGATTTATACAAACGTTGGACAACGATGAGAAGGTTCAGGGCCGACATCAAAAAAATAAAAAGCATTATCAAAGAAAAAAAGATATCTATTCGATTTCTTTACGGCGAATATGACCGGGTAATCCGTTTCGAAAGAGCAAACAAATTCATGACCGGAATTGAAGAATTCTGTGAATTGAAAATTGTGCCGACCGGGCATTTGTTATTAACAGAAGGAAATGCTGATACAATTATTTCAATGCTGAAAAATTAGCTTGCATATATTTACCGATGCTCATTTTTATTTCAATAATTGTTTTATTGTTCGCTGCTTATGCAGTCCTCATCGAATATTATCGAAGAGCATGGAATGTAATGCCGGATTTTGATATAGCTGAATCAAATAGTGATAATCTAAAAACAAAAATCTCAATCATTATCCCAGTTAGAAATGAAGAAAAAAATATTCAGCATTTACTTGACTCACTTGCACAACAATCTTATCCAAAAGATTTGTATCAGATAATTGTTGTTGACGACCATTCAACTGATAACACGTTTGATTTGATAAGTAATTATCAGTATGATGACTTAAATTTAATTAGTTTGAGATTAGCTGATTTCACAAATAATCTCACAACAAGCTCATACAAAAAATTCGCGATTGAAACCGGCATTAATCATTCAATAGGAGATTTAATTGTCACAACAGATGCGGATTGCAATCCACAAAAAGATTGGTTACAAACAATCGCATCTTTCCATGAAAAAACAAATGCCAAATTTATTGCAGCGCCTGTAAAAATAAATGCTGATAATTCTTTTCTCTCTATATTTCAAACACTTGATTTTATCACTTTGCAAGGAATAACCGGGGCGTCTGTTTTTAAAAATATTCACTCTATGTGCAACGGTGCAAACCTTGCTTATGAAAAAAAAGTTTTCTATGAAGTGAATGGTTTTAAAAACATTGATGACATTCCTTCAGGCGATGATATGTTTTTGATGCACAAGATTTATAAAAAATACCCGGGCAATGTTTTTTTCCTGAAAAATAAAAATGCGATTGTGAGCACTGCTCCTGAAACAACATGGAAAGGTTTTTTTAATCAGCGCATAAGATGGGCAAGCAAAGCTGATAAATATGATGACAAGAGAATTTTTTGGGTGCTGCTTTTAGTTTATATCGTCAATCTTTTATTCGCAGCTTTATTGATTGCTTCTTTCTGGAACAAAATATATTTTGCGCTGTTTTTTTTGTTAGGAGTATTAAAAACTGTTATTGAATATCTATTCGTAAAAACTGTTGCGATATTTTTTGAGCAGGAAAATCTGATGACCTATTTCCCTTTGCTTCAGCCATTGCATATTTTATATACAATAGTAATTGGCTGGCTCGGAAAATTCGGAAGCTATCAATGGAAAGGAAGAAAAGTGAGCTGATGTAATGATGTAAGATGTTTGATATCAGATGTACGATGTACATTTGACCGCACAGACGCGGAGGCGCAGCGTGAATTCACGATTCACTATTCCTTGTATACTTGCACATTCCTTACAAAACTTTCTTCAAGTGAAATAAAAGTCTCTGTTCTTTCAATGCCTTTTATTTTTTGCAGTTCATCATGCAAAACAAATCGCAATTGATTAATATCCTTGCAAACAATTTCTGCGAACATACTATAGTTGCCCGTTGTATAATTTAGTCTCGTTATTTCAGGAATTCTTCTCAATTCTTTTGCAACGCTATCATATAAAGAGCTTTTTTCGAGATAAATGCCAATGAATGCAATCACATCATAACCTAAATGTTTGAGGTCAACGCTTAATCGCGTACCTTTAACTATACTTAGTTCTTGCAATTTTTTGATGCGCACATGAATAGTGCCGCCGGACACAAATAATTTTTTTCCAAGGTCTGCATAAGAGATTTCAGCATTCTCCATCATCTCATGGATGATTTGCAAATCCAGTTTGTCGAGATTTAATTTTGTTCCCATTTAGCAGTTGGTTATTGAACGTAATCTATTATTATTAGCAAATATTTGGATTATTTCTAAATATTCAAAATTTTTGTTGAAAATAATACAATGAATCTGCTTTTTTATTTAATATTGCACTGTAAAGCTCATTGAAACAACACTGTGGAGTGATGAAATCTTGGCAGACATGCCCTCTTGTCTCGGGGGTGGGGATAACAGGATAAATATAGTGTAATGCCGGTTCCGCCAAAAGCGGGATCGACTGGGGTTGACCACCACACATTGCGCTACGGCTAACTGCCCCGTGGAGGTTCGAATCCTCCCTCTACAGCATTTAATTTTCTCATGTGTGTCGTTTTCTTATTGCTTGCCTCTTCAATTATGAAGGGGCATTTTTGTTTTGGTTATTGTGCAATGTCCCACCACATGCGGCTGGTTATTTTATCACCACCCTGCAATCCGCTTACAGCAGCATTGTAATTGGCGCTGTTAACTTGTTTATCGACTGTTGAGTACTGCATCCTTCTTGGCACTAAGCCCGGCGACTGGCTACCGGGATATGTAACGCCATTTAAAACAGGGAAGCCCGTGCGCCGATAATTACTCCATGCTTCATACTCATTAAAAAATGTTGCCGCCCAAAATTGAGTGTTGATCATTTCAAGACCATTTGCGTCTACGTACGGGTGTGCCTTCAAATATAATTTTGCAACTGTGTCTTCAATCTGGCCTGCGCTCCCATAGGATGCAAGCTCGGTAATAGCAGCAATAACACCATTCTTATAATGTTCTCCAGCATCACCAATGCCCCAACGTGCTGCTGCGTCTGCCAATAATAATTCCGATTCAGCATAAGTCAGTATTAATGTTGGGGCAGTGCTATTAAAAATGATCGGGCTTGGGCGTGAATAGGCACTGATACTTCCGGGATAAAGAGAAGGGTCAAGAGTTTGAATACCATTTGCTGCATTGCCCGAATTGTAGCCATTTGGCATGCCAATCTGGTCTGCAGGATCAGATGATCCTCCTGAAGGGTCATCGCCGGGCTGAAAATCTGACGGATAAACATAAGCCAGAACAGGCAAGCGGGGATCATCATTATTCTTTAAAAAATCAATAAATGTTTTACTGATCTGCCCGTCTAATTGAATGGCGCCATCTTCGCCAATGCCACGATAAATTCTGTTTATGGTGAGCGGGTCATTTGTTCCATGCTGCACTATTGCATTGTCATCATTGCTTTCCATAGTCGATCCCTGCACTTTTGTGACATAAGATTTTGCAGTTTCAGGATCAACTTTTGTAAGGCGCATAGCCATGCGCAAAAGAAGTGTATTGCCAAATTTTCTCCATGCTCCTATTTGATCACTAGATTGTGAATAAAACATATCTCCTACAGGCAAATCAGCATTATCGTCCAGGCTATCTACTGCTTCTGACACCTCTTTCAGCAAATCTGTATAAATATCTTTTTGTTTATCATATGGTGGAAAATAAATAGATCCGTGATATGCAAGCCCTGCCTGAAAATAAGGTACGTCACCATATACGTCTGTAATGCGCTCAAAGGTCATTGCTTTCATTATCCTTGCTATCTGATGAAGATTTTTATATTGAGGCTTTCCAAGCGTGGTTGTATAAAGATCTACAGCATATTTCACTGTTGATGGATACACATGATCAAAGAATGCTCCCCAGCCGCCTGGGCTGAAAAGATATTTATCTCCAAAATAATAACCCGATGTGGAAGCCCAGTGCTGAATAAAACAGCCGGCTCCCTGTATTTCTGTTTCTTCCACTTCAATGGCATTGTCTGTGCTGCCTGTATAATAAAGCTGTGTTGCAGTCAATATGTTATTCGGGTCGAACACATCAACAGACACCGAATTGGGATCTGTGTTTGTTTTTAATAAATCTTTTTTGCATGAAGCAAATGTGATTAAGGCGATGGCGATTGAAACTATATATGATGTATTGAATTTCATGTCTGATAATTTTGTGTGTGGCATCTTAAAATTTCACGTTGAGGTTAAGACCGAATGTTCTTGTGTACGGCACCTGAGCCTGCTCGATACCTTGCGGCCCGTTTGAGTAATTTGATTCAGGATCGATATTGGGTGTATGCTTGGTAATGGTAAAAACATTTCTCGCGACAAAACTTAGTGTTATGCCCTGAATTTTATTTTTAAATGTGCTGGCAGGAAATGTATATCCAAATATGATCTGCCTGAGTTTGATAAAGCTGGCATCATACACAAAAATGGCAGGGTTGTTATTGCTCCTGTTAGCATAGTAGGTAGATGGATAATCCTCGTTGGTGCCATACTTCAGGTCCCTTCCGGGCAATGTTAGTTTTGAAAGCCCGAACTGATAGGCATACCAGTTAGTACCTGAAAATATTTTCCCGCCGAATTTTCCATCAACCAAAAAAGAAAAATTAAAATGTTTGTATCTGAATTCACTGGTGATGCCTGTTGTCCACGGATCGATGCCGGACCCAATATCAACATAATTAGTGCCGGCAGTCGGAGCGCCTGTAGCAGGATCGATAATGATATTCCCTTTATCATCACGCTCAGGGTCTGCAACAAAAATCTGGTAAGCAGATTTGCCCAGTGCTTGTGACATATATGCCACTCCTACTCCTTCATCTTCTCCTGCTCTTGAATATCCCAAAGGATAGTTGGTTGAACCAGTTGAAAGCGACAATACTTTATTAACATTATAAGTCATGTTGAATGTTTCCGTCCAACTGAAATTTTTTGTTTTGATAGGAATGCCCGATACCAAAAACTCAATCCCTTTATTTTGTATCGTTCCTGAATTAAGCAAAACTGCATTATAACCGGATGTGCTTGATGTAACTGCAGGTATCACTTCTCTGCTCAGTTTTTTATCATAATAAGCCACATCAAAATGAAGCCTGTTCCCAAAGAATGACAATTCGGTGCCCAGTTCAAATTCTTTTGCAGAAGATGGTTCTATGTTTTCATTAGGCACCGTTCCGCCATTAGATATATTTCCAATGGGAAACCCATTCAGGTTGCCGATATTATTATAGCCTAACAGTGTCTGATAAGGAGCGTCTGCTTCACCACCAACATTCGCATAACCAATCCTCAATTTTCCCATGTCCATATTTTTTATGTGGATCACTTCAGAGAAGACAAAAGATGCGCTGACAGATGGATAGAAATAATTAGTCTTGCCTGGTGCTAAAGTTGAATACCAGTCGTTGCGGCCTGTAGCGCTCAGGTACAAATAATTTTTATAAGAAAAATCAAATGTGCCGTAGATTGATTTATTCACAATCACCGGATTGCTGGTATATTCAGTTGGGCTTGCCAGATTGCCAATTGTATATAAATAAGGAGTTTCAAATGTGTTGCCTGTTGCGACAATATGATCCACAGAAGCCTTTCTTGAATTAACCCCTGCTAAAGCCGTAAGATGAAAGTCATTTGTTATTTTGAACAGTTTTCCAACAATTCCATCAATATTAAATTCGGTTGATTTGTAATTTTCTTCAGTCATTGCTCCATCCGATTGATATGCGGTTCCATTAGGAGTCACATTAGTATTTCTATCTGCAAAATAATCTTCACCAGCTCTCAATTGAAGATAAAGTCCATCGTCAAAAGTATATTTAAGATCTGCTGAACCTATAAATCTGTTGCGATGGGTGTTATTAATAAATTTATATGCTGCAAAATATGGATTGGTCGTGTAAGCATCATCTAAAAACTGATTTTCGGAACCATTTGCTTTATATCCGGGAGCGAGCGATGTTATGTTCACATTTGGCGGAAGAAATAATGTTGCAAAATTCACGCTGCCAGGAGCATCAGAAACACTTGGGCGGTTGTGTGTAAATGCAGTGATGTATTGGCCTTTTAGTTGAAGGTCGAGATGCTTGTCTAATTTATAATTGAGCGATAAAGAAAAAGATTGCTGCTGAAACCCTGCATTAGGGATGATGCTTGTATTGTGCAAGTCACTTGCAGCAAATCTAAAACTACCTTGATCGTTTAAATTTTTGCTGAAAGAAATGGTGTTGGTTCCTGCGACACTATTTTTATAAAAGCGGTGCATATTCCCACCAACTGCACTGTAAGGTCTTTGAACTCCATCAAACTGATACACAGGTGAACCATCCAATTTTGCGCCCCAGCTCGATAAGCCTGTTTCAAAAGCATCATTGCCTGATACAGGTTTATTTCCATTGTATCCCTGTCCATAAGTCTTTTGCCAATCGGTATTGTCCATCACATTTTGAGCAACATAATTTGAATTTAATTCAACGCCTGTGCCTTTAGAATTTTTCCCTGATTTGGTAGTAATTAATATAACGCCTTTGCTGCCGCGATAACCATACAATGCAGTAGCCGCAGCTCCTTTCAGCACAGAAAGTGTTTCTATATCATCAGGATTGATATTGATAGTTCCATCACCTCCATCTGCACCGCCATATCCACCGCCAACATCTGTTTGAGCGTAAGTAGTGTTCTGCATCGGGATGCCATCAATCACATATAAAGGCTGATTTGATCCGGTGATATCTGAAATGCCTCTTATTACCACATTTGCTGATCCACCCGGGCCTGTTGCCACATTGCTTACGTTCACTCCCGCAACTTTTCCTTCGAGGCTGTTCACGAAATTAGTTTCTCTCGCCTCGGTCATTGTTGAGCCTGCAATAGTTGTAACAGAATAACCAAGAGATCTTTTTTCTCTTTTGATGCCTAACGCAGTTACAACAACATCACTGAGCTGATCATTATTTGGATGCAATTGAATGTTGATGATTGTTTGGCTGCCCACTAAAATTTCTGTTGACTGATATCCTATCGAAGAAAAAATCAAAACAGTTGCTGGGCTTGCTGAAACAGAAAAATCTCCGTTTGCGTCTGTGAATACGCCTTTGGATTTTCCTTTAACAACAATGCTAACGCCAGTGAGTGGTTTGCTCAATGTGTCCGTAACTTTTCCTTTGATTAGTGTTGGAGTCTGAGCAAGCAAAGGATTGCTTAAAAACAAAATAAGGATCATTTGCAGATATACTATTCGCATAACAATTCTGCATGTTGGCGCACATACATTTCGGTTCATAATTGCAATTAGTTTGATGATAAAACAGCAGTTATGTAAGTTAATAAATATGTTTCGGTTATAGATCACAACGGCGAGTAGTTGGTTTTAATAAAATTTATTAATAATTCTTTTTACAAATTTTATTACTGCTATCTGCTTTTAATAACTAGATTATTCATTATCCATTTATTTATTTTTGCTTTTCATGGCACAAAAAAAATTAATACGTTTTGAAGCGATCAAATCATTTTCGAATGTTCTTCAATATCCCGAAGGAATGCGTGGCAACTGGAAAAACTATTTTAAAAATGATAGCCCTGTTTACCTCGAATTGGGTTGTGGCAAAGGAGAATACACAGTTCAGCTAGCAAAAATATTTCCTGAAAAGAATTTTATCGGTGTAGATTTAAAAGGCAACCGCATTTATGTTGGCGCAAAAAAATGTCTCGAAGAAAATATTTCCAATGCCGCTTTTCTTAGAACACAGATTGACAAAATCAATAATTATTTTTTGAAACATGAAGTGAAAGAAATCTGGATCACATTTCCCGACCCGCAATTGAGGAAATCAAGAGCAAAGAAAAGATTGACACATCCAAAGTTTCTTCGTTTATATCAACAGATTCTTGTTGAAAATGGATTGATACATTTGAAAACAGATTCACCGGATTTGTATGCATTCACTTTGTTAGTAATTGAGATGTATGGATTGCAATTGTATGAAAGTATTGATAACGTTTATGAACAACCGGAAATAAAAGAAGAGCTTAAAATAAAAACATATTACGAAGGGCTCGATATTGCACAGAGCAGAAGGATTCATTATATCTGTTTTTCATTGCCATCAACTCCTTTGCCCGAGCTGGATGATATTTTGCAACAAAGAATTAAAGAAGATGAAACAGCAATTAGTTGAAGGAGAAGATTTTTATTATAACGATGAAGGATATATTGTGCTGACAGAAAAATATCATCTTGAAAAAGGGTTTTGCTGCGGCAATGGATGCAGGCATTGTCCTTATGAATTTGAAAATGTTCCTGAACCAAAACGAAGCGAGCTATGCCAAAAAAAGAAAAATTAAAATCAATCATACCATCAGGGAAAAAAGATGAAAATTTTTTTGAGCTGGTGTTCCAGGTGGCAAGACAAATTCCAAAGGGGCGCGTTACTTCTTATGGCGCGATCGCCGCTTGTCTTGGCACAAGGCTTTCTGCAAGAATGGTGGGATGGGCAATGAATGGAGCAGGCAGTGCAAAACCAAAAGTGCCTGCCCATAGAGTAGTGAACAGAGTGGGGCTGCTATCAGGAAGGCATCACTTTTCTCCACCTGAAAAAATGCAGCAGCTATTGGAAAAAGAAGGAGTGAAAGTAAAAGATGATAAAGTGGTTGATTTTGAAAAACGTTTTTGGGATCCTGCGGATGAGATGTTTTAATAATACCTGCTTATCATCAAATAAACAACCACTCCAGTCACTGCAACATAAAACCAAACAGGCCAGGTTATTCTTGCGAGCTTTCTGTGCTTGTCAAATTTTTCCTGAAACGCTTTTTGCAAAGTGAAGAGAACAAGAGGCACAATCACTCCTGACAAAATAATATGTGAAGTAAGAATGAAATAATAAATATATCGCAACGAGCCTGCCTGCAATTTTTCATCATCGCTCAAAATTCCATCATGATTTACGTCCCCAAATTTTGTTGATGGATTTGACGAATGATAAATCACATAAGAAACTAAAAAAATTGTACTTAATGCAACTGCTATCAGGTTCGTTGTTTTGTGTGCCTGAATTTGTTTGTTCTTAATAAAATATAAACTCGCCAAAAGCAGAATTGCTGTTGTTGAATTTAAGATGGCATGAAATAACGGCAATGCATGTGTGTTAAAACCAAAATCAATTTTCACATTTGGAACGAGCAAAATAAATGCTACAGCTACAGGAATTGCAATAGAAACAATAATAATCGGAAGTGTAAGATTCTTTTCTTTCATGATTTATTTTTTGCCACAGGTTACACAGATAAACACAGAATTAATTCATCTATCTGTGCCTTTCTGTGTAATCTGTAGCTTATATCAAGCTGGAATATTTTTTGGTTTTCTGCTGAAAAAATACACACCTGCTACTGTTCCTAAAAGCACAATAATAAACATCGGCAACAATGGCTTCAGTTCTGCTAATGCTGATTGGCTGTTCTTATCTTTTTCAAGCATGATGAAAACAATATCATTAGCAAGTTTTGAAAGTGATGTGCTGTCAAGACCATCGTAATATCCTCTTACCACATGTTCTTTATCAAGCAAAACCATTTTTTGCGTGTGGATGAAATTTGAATCCACGCCTTCACCATCAGCAATCCCCATCTTCAGTTCGTTCAAAGCAAAATCATAAATGCTCTTTTTCTCTCCGGTCAAAAGCCACCATCTGTCAGGATTGATGCCAAACCTGTCAGCATATTTTTTTAACTGTGCAGATGAATCTCTTTTAGGGTCAACAGTGAATGAAACAAAATGCACAAATGATGTATCAGTTCTTTTCGTTTCATCTTTTGGCTTCAACGCATCCTGCAACTGTTTCATGTTGCGCGTAAGTGTAGGGCAAATATTCGGGCAATGCGTGAAGAAAAAATCGGCAACAACCACTTTCCCTTTTAATGAATCAAGAGAAACCGTTTCACCTAACTGATTAGTGAGAGCAATATTATTGACTTCATGCCAAATAGTATCTTCTATTTTTTTGCCGTCTTTCATTTGCACAGCAACCGAATCAAAATAATATCTGTGCGGCATGGCAATCGCTCCTTCACTCGCTGATTTCACCATCAGATAGCTCACTGTCGGAATCAACACTGCAATTGCAACTGCTAATAATGCTTTCGTGCTCATAAAAAATTTTGGCCACAGAAATCACAGATGAACACTGAATTGAAAACACTCATCTGTGCTTTCTGTGTAATCTGTAGCAACACAGTTCTATAAAAAAACCATCCTCGAAACCGGGATGGTTATTAATAATTATCAAATAATAAACTTCAATCTACTATTCCACACCAGGCTTTTTTGCAGCAGGTGTTTTGCTTTGTTCAAGATAATGCGAATCGTATTTGTTGCGCAGGTTTTTGTATGAATCTCCATCCCACAAAAATGCAATCAAAAACCAAACGAACAACAAAGCAGGAAAAGCAAGGCTCAGTATCAGATTCTTAATTTCATGGCGTAAATGCATGAATTCCGCGATAATGAAAAATGCTTTCGCTAATGTTCCGATTACAAATATACCATTCAAAAGATGCTTTGGCAGGAATGGGGTCTTATAATACCAAATAGCTAATGCAAGCTCAACAAGCGTAATAATTAACAATATCCAAAAGGTCTTCCAAATTGCTTTCGTAGAAAAATCTGGTTCCGCATGACCAGCAGCATCAACATGAACTTCGCTCATAATAAAAAATTATTCTTTAGAAAATTAAAGCAAATAAAAACAAGTGAACACAAACACCCAAACCAAATCCACAAAATGCCAGTAAAGACCAGTCTTCTCAATCATTAAATAATGACCTCTTTTATCAAAATCACCTTTCCATGCTTTTATCAACATAATGATATTTATCACAACACCAGAGAACACGTGAAAACCATGAAAGCCAGTGATGGTAAAAAAGAAATTGGTGAAATTTGTTGATGATTGTGTGCCATCAGCATTCATAAATGGATTGCTGCCCCACCATGCTCCTTCTCCATGAAGATGTGTCCATTCCCAAGCCTGGCAGCTTAAAAAAGCAAGACCTCCAATAATTGTCCAGAACATCCATTTCACAACACCTTTTCTATCGTTGTTATGCCCTGCAGCAACAGCAAGCACCATTGTTACAGAACTCATGATGAGGATGAAAGTCATTAAGCTAACGAACGCCAAGGGAATCGGCATTTCTCCCTGCACTCCCGGAAAAGTTCTAAAAACATCATTCGGATTGGGCCATCCATTGCTGGCGAAACGAATGCTGCCATAAGAAATCAAAAATGCGCCAAACGTGAACGCATCGCTCATCAGAAAAAACCACATCATCAATTTTCCATACTCCACATTGTATGGGCTTTTCCCTCCACTCCACCATTTTTGTCCGGCTGGTACTGCTTGAGACATAATTCAATTTTATAAGTTCACAAATTTATTCAACAAAAATTAAAATCAATGTATCACCAAAAAGAAAATGAACAAATAAATCCAAAGCACATCTACGAAATGCCAGTATGTGCTCGCTACTTCAATCGGCACGCTGTTATAATTTCTTGTTCTCGTGTTGAATGCTTTTAAAAACATGACCAATAACGCAATCACTCCTCCGAGAACATGCAATGCGTGTAATCCTGCAATCACGTATAAAAATTGACCCGCTCCAGAACCACTCAATGTAACTCCGCTTTTCCAGATTGTTTGAAAACCTAAAACCTGCAACGCAATAAACACAATTCCTAAAACTGCAGTGACGGTTATCATATTGCGATAGCCGCGTATGTTTCTTTCCTTAAAATTTTTCAATGCCATCTGCACCGTTATACTGCTTATTAATATCACTGCTGTCGAATACCAAAATGCACGCGGAATATCAAATGTTGTCCATCCCGGCTGTTGGCGCTTCACGATGTAGGCGCTTGTGAAACCGGCGAACATCATGATGATGCTTCCGATAGCAATCCACATCGTGAATTTGTGCGGATGTATTTTTTTTCTTTGGGTGTTCACAGTTTCATTTACCTCGATGGATTGTATCATTTTTTATTTCGCTCTATATTTTTATTTTATCAATCAGCAACGCAAGCAGCACAATCGGCAAATAAATATAACTGCTGAACATCACTCTCCTCGCTGCCTGAACTGTCATTTCTTTATATAACCGGATGCATTGCCACACCATAAAAAAATTCGCAATCGTCACAATTACCAAGCTTATTATCCCGCTGATGCCGAGAAAATAAGGAAGCACTCCAACCGGCAGCAACAATAGCGAATAAATGATTGACTGTATCGCCGAGTATTTTGTCGGTCCATCAACTGACGGCAACAATTTGAAACCTGCCGCGGTATAATCTTTATGCGCAATCCATGCAATTGCCCAAAAATGCGGGAACTGCCAGAAAAATTGTATTGCGAATAATGCCCAACCGCCAATGCTCAAATCGTCGTTGCCAGCAGCCCAGCCAATCAAACAAGGCAATGCGCCTGGAACTGCACCCACTATCACTGAAATGGAATTCACTTTTTTCAGCGGCGTGTAAATAAATGCATACACAAACAAACTGAACGCAGATAATGCCGCTGTTAAAAAGTTGAAATGCCAAAGTATTAATGTGCCAACGATTCCCGCGATAATTGCAAAAGCCCAGCCTTCTGTTGTGCTCATTCTTCCACTTGCAACTGGTCGCTTGGCTGTGCGCTTCATCATTGCATCAGTATCTTTTTCTACTACCTGATTAATGGCATTCGCACTGCCGGTGACGAGCATTCCTCCAACAAAAAAAAGAACTATGGAGCCCCAATTATATTCCGTGACTTTGGGCGCGAGCAGATAACAAATCACTGCAGAAAAAACAACCATAAAACTCAGGTTGAATTTGATGAGTAGTTTATAATCCTGCAATTTGCCCGCTATTTTAAAAGAACTTGACTGCTGCACTGTTTCCTGCT
Organism: Puia sp.; assembly: GCA_035295505.1. Taxonomy (GTDB): domain Bacteria; phylum Bacteroidota; class Bacteroidia; order Chitinophagales; family Chitinophagaceae; genus Puia. The sequence continues at coordinate 60,564 of DATGIX010000201.1, forward strand.
CCATCAAAGAAAGTTTTCAGTTTATAGTTTACAGTTGGCAGTTCGCATTAATAGTTAGCTGCTCTATATTCAATTCTGTTATTTTGTAACCAGCATCACCCTTTGATGAAACATCGTTGCGCCGCACTCTTGTACTGTAGCAATTCTATTCAGCCCCTCACTAACGGTAACATGCAACCGATTTCATCGTCTCTGCCGTCGTTGGTCGCCAGACAACAACATCTCAAACTGAAAATCCGAAAGCCCGCAGCACTTCAACATCTTCCCGGTCTTTCGGACTTTCTTTAATTTATTAATAGCACTTAATGTTTGCTTTCGCTGCTTCCCACTGGCTCTGTCTGCATAATGAACTCTCGTCCGTCTTTACCGTAATCATAAGCCCAACGATGCACTTCAGGGATTTCGCCAGGCCAGTTGCCATGCCCCGGGCGAATCGGAGTTGTCCATTCTAATGTTGTTGCGCCCCATGGATTTGGCGTAGTCACTTTTCTTCCTTTAAAAATGGAATAGAAAAAGTTGAACACAAACAACAACTGAACACTGAACACCACCATCGCCACTGTTGATATAAACCTGTTCAAATCTCCGAATTGATTGAATGAAGCCCAGCCACTATACTCTAAATAACGGCGAGGCATACCTGCTAACCCTTCATAGTGCATGGGCCAGAAAATGAGATATGCACCAACAAGCGTAACCCAAAAATGGATATACCCCATCAAGTTGTTCATATATCTTCCATACATTTTGGGGAACCAATGATACACGCCGCAGAACATTCCGAAGAACGCAGAAACGCCCATCACTATATGGAAGTGGGCAATCACAAAATAAGTATCATGCAAATGAATATCTAATGTAGAGTTACCAAGGAATATCCCTGTCAAACCACCAGAGATGAACAAGCTAACGAAGCCAATTGCAAAAAGCATCCCGGGAGTGAACCTGATATTTCCTTTCCATAAAGTAGTGAGCCAATTGAACACTTTAATAGCAGATGGAACTGCTATCAATAATGTGAGCAACACAAACACTGAACCAAGGAACGGATTCAATCCGGTCACGAACATGTGGTGCGCCCAAACGAGGAATGCGAGAATAGTGATGGCAAAAATAGAACCTACCATCGCCATATAACCGAAAATTGGCTTTCTTGAATTCACTGCCATTACCTCAGAAACCAATCCCATTGCAGGAAGAATGATAATATATACTTCAGGATGGCCTAAGAACCAGAATAAATGCTGGAAGAGAATTGCACTTCCGCCTTCATTTGGCAACGCCTTTTGAGTGGATGCTATAAAAATATCAGACAGATAAAAACTTGTTCCACCATGTCTGTCGAACAATAATAAAATCAATCCTGATAAAAGAACAGGGAATGAAAGAACGCCGAGAACAGCTGTGAAGAAAAGTGCCCAGATTGTCAAAGGTAAACGCGTCATGCTCATCCCTTTTGTGCGCATGTTCAAAATTGTAGAGATATAATTTAAGCCTCCAAGCAAAGACGAAACAACGAACAACGCCATCCCGATTATCCAATAATCCATACCGGCCTTTGAGCCTTCATTGGCATCACCTAATGCACTTAGTGGCGGATACACTGTCCATCCTCCACTTGCAGGCCCTGTTTGCAAAAACAAAGAACAAAGAATGACTACGCTTGCTAAAAAGAAAAACCAGTAAGAAAGCATATTCAAAAATGGCGAAGCCATATCTCTTGCGCCAACCTGCAACGGAATCAAAAAGTTTGCGAATGTTCCGCTCAATCCTCCAGTCAACACGAAGAACACAAGCACGGTTCCGTGCATTGTTACAAGCGCATAATAAAATTCAGGTTGGATTTTTCCGCCCTTCGCCCATCTTCCAAAAATTTCTTCAAGAATTGGAAATGTAGAATCAGGATATCCTAATTGCAAACGGAAAAGCACAGACATCAATCCACCTAATATCGCCCAAATCATACCAGTGATGATGAACTGTTTGCATATCATCTTGTGGTCCTGGCTAAAAACATATTTGGTAATGAACGTTTCTTTGTGGTGATGCGCTCCATGCTCGTCATGATGAACATCATGTGACGTGTTCACTTCAGAATGTCCATGCAAAATTGCGTCGTTGCTCATGAGAAAAATTTTAATTCGTAACCTTATCGTTAATCTATTAAATTATTTTTTGCTGATGCTGTTAGCTGCTGCATCCTTATCAATCATTGCTGCTGTTTTTGTCGTACTGTCTTTTGCAGAAGCAGCCGGTGTTTCAGGAGCAGGGAAAGCAAGAGCATAATTTGATTTCTGTTTTGCTTTCCACAAAATATATTCTTCCGGTGTAACCACCTTCACGATTCCTTTCATGGTATAATGACCTCTTCCGCACATCTGGTCGCAAGAGATTTCATATTCAAAATCAGGATTGTTCGTTTTCTTTTTCATTTCTTCTGTGGTGAACAGGGGCGTAAACCACATTGTTGTTGGCGTTCCGGGAACTGCATCCATTTTCATACGGAAATGAGAAAGGCCAACATCATGAATCACGTCTCTTGAATTGATAATAAGTTTTACGGGGCGATTTTTAACGATATACATTTCCTGATTCACCACAATGTCATCATGTGTTGCAGGGTCATCCCAGAGTAAACCGAGAGAATTATTTTTCCCGTCATCAATGTTCTTGTAATATTTTTTTCCGAAAGTTTCATCTTTTCCAGGATAGCGGAAAATCCAGCCAAATTGTTTTCCTGTTACTTCCACTTGCAGTGCTTCAGGAGGTGCGTCGCCTGTAATGCGATACCAATACATCAATCCAAAACCTACAAGAACTGCAAGAGCGATTGCAGGAATAACAGTCCAGATAAACTCGAGCCTGTTATCATGTGGGAAATAAAATACTTTTCTCTTTTCCGAATGCTGATATTTATAAGCGAACCAGAATAATAATACCTGAGTAATAACAAATACAATTCCAGTTATCGCGATAGTGATATAAAGCATCTTGTCAATCGCCTGGCCATGTTGTGAAGCAGCTTCTCCAAGAATTTTTCCTTTAAACAATTCATTGCACCAGTACACGCCGATTAACCCACCGACCAAAAACACCATCATCAAAAAACCATTGATGCGGTTCTGCTGTTCGTTTGCTTTCTTTTCTCCTTTTAATACCGCTACATATTCGCTTGCTTTGGCAATCTGAAAAGTTATCAGAAACCCAAGCAACAAAATCAAGATGATGAAAAAGTTTGACATGATTCTTTATAAAAATTTTATCCTGTTTTAATGTAATCTGCTTCTTTACAACAAATCCTTTCTATGTGTGGTGAATAACACTTTCTTTCAGGAAAGGATGGTTCATAGGAATCAACGGATATTTGCTCAACACTCTGGCTGTGTTCCACATAATCAATCCTACAAATCCCGCAGCCAATCCGAAATCAAAAAGGTTCATTGGCACATGGTCTTTCATTGTGCTGCCAAAAACCATCTGATAGAAATCTATCCAGTGACCAAATAGCAAAGCTACTGACATAAAAGTTACTATGGCATAGTTCCTCTTCGAAGTCCTGCTCATGTAAATTAATATAGGAGCAAGGAAATTGATAACCAGATTCAGATAAAATAAACCTGAATAAGCTCCTTCGAATCTTGTTTTGAAATAAATAGTTTCTTCAGAAATATTCGCATACCAAATCAACATGAACTGAGCGAACCACAAATATGTCCAGAAAATAGAAAATGCAAATTGGAATTTTCCGAGGTCATGCAAATGCTCAT
>DATGIX010000202.1:0-13955 GCA_035295505.1 Puia sp.
ATATACTACACAAATACGGTCGAGGGCTTTTTCTCTCTATTTAAGAGGACAATATTTGGCACTTACCATCAAATCTCCCCGAAGCACCTGCAACGCTATTGCGCTGAATCTACCTACCGCTTCAATTCCCGCAAATCAAAAGACAAAAACAGGTTCGTTAACCTTATGTCCAACACTAAAGGAAGGCTTAAGTATAATGAACTTATTGAAAAAAATCAAACTACCTAAAATGCCTCTTCATATATTTGAGAATCCAACAGAACTGAATTTTATGGATTCCAAACTCATAATCAAAGATATTGGCCCGATTAAAGAAGTGAATTTAGATTTGAAGAATGTGAATGTTTTTATTGGAAAACAATCTTCTGGCAAAAGTGTTATCGCAAAAATATTCACCATTTTTAAAGCTCCAAGAAAATTTTTTAACGGTTCAACTGAATTAGACAATAAAGCTTCAAAAGATTCATTGGAAAACGTTTTTAATGAGTATAATATAAAATCATTTTTAAACCCTCGTACTCATATCGAATTTGAATCTGAATTACATAAGATAACTTATAAAAACCTTTCTTTTGAATATGAGCATAAGCTTTTGGATAAAATTAATTATTATGAAAATTTAGCTAAAAATTTCGAGCAAAATAAAGAGTCAATAATTCAAGGGCTTGATAACTTATCAAAAAAGTTCGTTTATTTCAGTATAAGGGCAAGTAGATTTTTAGAAGATGAAAAAGCTTATGCAGCTAAAAGCCCATTCAGGACTTTGAAAGAACACAATGTTAAAGATGTTATTGATGTTATTAAAGAAATAGAGTATGATTTAAGCACTAATACTGCTTCATATATTCCTTCCGAACGAAATTTCATTAATATAATTAAAGGGGCTGCTTTAAACTTGATGAAAAATAATGTGCCAATCCCAAATCATATTCTATCTTTTGGAGCTGAGTTAGAAAGGATAGATACGCAGATTATTAATTTAGATTTTATTCAAAATGGTTTAAAATACCAACATATTGAAGGAGAAGATAGAATATTTTTCAATGAAGATGAATTTATTAATTTAAGCGAAGCTTCCTCTGGAATTCAGAGTGTTGTTCCTATTCTATCTATAATAGAAGAGAAGTTATCTTTTGTTGCAAGGCATAAATCATTTGTTATAGAAGAACCAGAATTAAACTTGTTTCCCACAGCTCAGTATGATTTGATACAGTTGCTTGAATCAATGAGAGAAGATCCATATTGGGAAGATGATGGAGCTATTCATTCATATACAACCCATAGCCCTTTTATACTTTCTGCAATAAACAACCTTATATATGCACACATCGTTAGGGGAAAAATTACACGTTATGAAACTTCTATGGATTATCACGAGGCAAGACTAAAAAGTGATGGTATTGTCAAAAATATTGTCAAAGCAGTAATTAACCCAAAATCAATATCAGCATATCAAATTTTTGATGGCAACGCCGCTTCTATTCTCAACAAGGAATCTGGCTTAATAGATGATAATTTTATTGATGATGCATCGGATAAAATAAACGAAGACTTTGAAAAACTTATGGAACTACTCAAATGATAGAGCAAATTGGAATTTTAAAAAACGTATTTGGTGATTGCACCAGAACTGATAAGTCAAATTGCGTTTCCAAAACTTCTTATGAACTTATTAATGCTTCCCATTTCTATATCGTAGATGAGGACAATAATGACCCCGTTAAAATTGTAGGAGAAAATGATTATTATCAGTTGAAGATTACTAATACGGAAGAAAATGAAATTTGTGTGTTAAAAACTGATAAATGTTTATTTAATGGGGGTTTGCGCAGACGATGCGATTGCGTATTATTTAATGATAGCAAATATTTTTTTGTTGAAATAAGTGAGGCTCATAAAAATACAAGAAAAGAAAAAAGAAAGAACGCAGTTGAGCAACTTGAAGCGACTATTGAATTTTTCAAGGCACATGATATTGAACTATCTACTTTTTCGTCAAAGGCTATTATTTGTTTTAAAGCAATAAAGCCATTTATTACCAAAGCATCTCTTCTTTCTAAAAGAGCAGCATTTTATGAAAACTATAAGATAGAATTAGAGGAAGGAAATGAAATAGAATTCTAATGGCAAAAGAAAAAAAGAAAAAAACAGAAGAAATAGTTCAAACAAATTTGAGCTTTGAACAGCTAATGAAAAAAGCTCTTAATACTCCTTTGCCTAAAAAGAAATCAAAAAAGAAAAAATAAGTTCTTTGAAATAAAGATTAGTAATTTAAGATTACTAAAACCCTTTTATGCGAAATAAATTTTTGTTTTGCCTATCGCTCTTGATTTCTCATATATTATTTGCTCAAAAAATTCATTACCCAGTAGATTCTACCTACAATAAATGGATTCGTTCAATAATTAATATTGAATGCAGGACTGGTAATACAAAAAAAATAAATGAGCAATTCGATAATGTTCACGACCAAGCGTCTTGGGATTCAGCGACTCGAAATGCTAATAGTTTAGCATTAAGTTGGAGTTCTTGGGATGGTACTGCTATTTTCTTAGAGGATAAAGGAAGGCATTTTTTATTGACAGCACGGCACGTATTGTTTGATAATACAGGAATGGATTCTAGTTCAATTGTTCAGAAAATTATTATTATCGACAACGATACCAATTTGCAAAATGGCACATATTATTATGATTCTAATAATAATATCACAGATATAAAAGGTCATATTGATGAGGTGTATTTAATGAATATAGACCCAAGTTATTATTATTTCACTTCTGTGATTGACGATATTGGTATTTTATGCTTAGATAACCTTATCAGTAAATATTTTTTAAAAACAATCATTTCAAGGGGATATAAGCCACTTCATTTAAAGGATATTCAAAGCAATTTCCAACATCAAAAAGGTGAGTCTTTATTTAGCTTAGGATTTCCTCGCAATTCAGAGCTTCGTTACGGGAAAACTTTACCGCGCGCAGTACACCAATGGGAATCTAATTTAATTTCGGTTCCGGTATTAAGCAAAGGAATTTATTTAGAAGAATACCCCAAAAAATCAAATTTTTTTGATGCAATGATGTTTGTTTATAAAGGTTTTAGCGGAGCGCCAATTGTAGGGGGCAAAAATAAAATAATTGGAATGGTAAGCGCAGTAGAAGCGACCGAAGTATTTAAGACGGGCGGTAGCTTCCCATTCAAATACCTTTTCCAAAACCATTCAAAATTTATTAAATCTTCTCTCATTGTTAGGGAACTAAGAAAATTTGAATCCAGATTAGATGACTTAGATATATTTTTCAAAAAATTAGGGCTACCACAAAAATAATTTACAGATTTAACTAATAAATCATCTTTTATTACTAATGAATCAATTGAAAAGGCTTTTTCATTTTTAGTATCGTAGATGCTATCTGTTTTCGCTTGAGAAAATGCCGAAGAACGGATTATAAAAAACAATAAGGCAATAAAATATTTCATTGCTGAATTAATTAATAATGAGTAAATTTGTTACTCAAACAATCCATTCAGTTAAAAATGAAATAAAACTATTTGCCCACCTCAAAGGTGGGTTTGTGCTTTTATAAAGTTAGACAGGCTGAACGGTATAGAAAAAAACTTATACACCACAAACTTTGTTAGATGAATAAAAACTAAAAAGGCTTCCAGTTAAGAAAGCCCTTTAGCGTTTAATGGAAAATGGGTGACTAATTTTTATCTGCAATAATCATTTTTTTAAAAAGCCCACCACTATGATTAGTCAGGGCTGCGTTTAAACCTTATCCTATGAAAGATGTAAAACTATCATTAAGGATTGCAATAAAAAATACCACTTTGTGGTAATGTTTTTTTAAGAGCGGCAAAAGAGGCTCGAACTCTCAGCCCTCTCAGAGACTCGAACTCTGGGCGCACCAGATATTTTAAATTTTACTTTAGGTAGAAAACCATATTAGCAGATTTAGCAACCATCCTACGAAATCATTTTTCTTTTATACAACGTTTTTTTAATCTGAGAAAACGTAAAAAATTAACTCCCAAACCCTTGTTGTGTATTAGATATAGTTACCATTAACGGGTGCTTATTTTTTAAGAACTAAAAAATGATTTTCTTTTCGCAAATCCGAATACATCTTGATCCTGAAAGAAAATACTCATTCCCTACCGGCTTTTCACGATGGTTTTTTTAAAATGCCGTTATCCATAATTTTAGTTTTTTAATATCTCAGAAGCCTAAAACCAAGTTGCCCCACTTTCAATTTTTTGCGCTTATTTTATCTCACCAATCTAAAACGGCCGCCATGATTAAAGTCCTTGGAATCCCCTTCGATGCCAACTCCTCTTTTTTAAAAGGGCCCGCGCTTGCGCCGCCGCGAATCAGGTTGATGGAAAAAGAGGGCTCAGCAAACACTTCATCCGAAAATGGCTCGGATATTATTGAAGGAATCGTTTATAAAGATTTTGGCGACATTTCTTTTCCTAATCCAAATCCCGAAGAAGCTTTTAAAAAAATCAAATCAACCGTTGCTGATTTAATTGGAGATGGCAGCAAATTGCTTTCATTTGGCGGCGACCATTCCGTTAGCTTTCCGGTGATTGATGCTTTTTCTGAAAAATATGAGCAATTGAATATTCTGCACCTGGATGCGCATGGAGACCTCTACGATAATTTTGACGACAACCCGTTTTCGCATGCGTCTCCTTTTGCAAGGATCATGGAGAAAGGAAAAATAAAATCTTTGACGCAAGTCGGTATCCGCACGTTAAATGCGAATCAAAGAAAACAGGCTGAAAAGTTCGGTGTAAAGATGATTGAAACGAAGAATTTCAATCTTGGCTTCATCAGTCAATTAAAAAGCCCGCTTTATATTTCTCTTGACCTTGATGTTCTCGATCCCGCATTTGCTCCCGGGCTTTCACATCATGAACCTGGTGGGCTTTCCACAAGACAGCTCATTGAAATCATACAAAATGTTCCCGCAAAAATTGTTGGTGCTGATATTGTTGAATACAACCCTGTCAGAGACGTGCATAATATGACAGCCATGGTTGCTTATAAAATGTTCAAGGAAATAATTGCAAAGATGATTGCCGATTAATCTGTGCAATAAAAAAGCCCCCGCAATGCGAGGGCTTCAGTAATTAAACTATCAACGTATTACCAATATTGAAATAATAATGAATAGCTCTTGCCTGTTGCTGAATTAGACCAATCTAATTTTGCATAATAAGCTGCGCCAGCTCCGGGGCATGATGTTGCGTTGCCGCTTGCATCAAGACCGTAAGTAACAATGGCTGTAATGTTATCTCCTCTTGTGATCGTGTTCTGACCAGATGTGAGCCTGAAATCACATGACTGAGCGATTACCTTAGGTGCTGTGATGCTTGAAGTGAAGTTCACGCCAAAACGGTTAGTTCCCGATTCTGCATAGCTGCTGTTCAAGCCATTTGTAGTTGTGATCACAATACCATTCACATAAGTGAACACGCGATGTTTTGCAACATTCCATGTGCGTGTAGTGCCATTATTGAATGTAACCGTCCATTGTGCTGTGATTTCATGAACGATCGAGTCACTGGTTGCAAGATCAACTAATAATCCGCCCGATGTATTTACAATAGATTTTGTTCCTTGTATCGTGATTGATTTACCATCAGATTTGCGTGTGATTTTAATATTCACATCCAAAGTAACAGTAGCTCCTGCATCTCTCCAATGAACACCTTTAGGAATAGATATTTTGATTGTCCCTGTTCTTGTGTTCTTTCCAAAACAATCTGCACTGTCGTAAGTGATGGTCATTGATTTAGTATCAGAAGTTGTGTCATAGCTGATAGTGCTGCCACAAAGTGATATCAGGTCATTCCCGCCAAGAACTGTTCCACCTGATTTAGGCTGACTGATTAATGACGCACCCGAAATGGAAGCAGAACTACTCAATGCCGCTTCTGCATCGTTGTTAGTAGATTCATCCTGCTCTGATACCATTGTCTGGTCATCTGCAGCTGTTTGTTCGTTGGCGCTTGTTGAGCCGGTTGAGCTCTGATTATCCTTTTTGCAGGCAACAGCAAATAAGGTGATGCTTGCTGCGAATAATGCAATACGGAATAAGTTGTTTGTTTTCATAATTCGTTTTTAATTTTTCTTTGGAATGAAATAGACAGATAAGGTTTAATGCACTGTTAAATATTTTTATCGGAAACGGGAATATGTATAGATATATTATTATCTGTATGTTAATAGAGATGTTAATGAAACACTGAAAATATACATGAGAAGCCTTCGTAGAATTACGAGGCTGCGGGCTGATGAAGTTAATCTGAATTTAGCTCTACATTAGCGAAGAGATGATCCGGTGAAAGTGATGAGTGCCTTGCTCTCTGGTCACTGAATATCTTCCATGACCGTAAAACCTTGACCGGATGCCCTTTTGCACGTTTTCAACCACTTCTTCATCTTCGAATTCAACTGTATCAAGGTTTGATCCCGCACCTGAATTATATTTTGATTCATCAAGAATATAAGTATAAAAAGACACTTTGGATTCAGTAATATTTACCGGCTTCACCACATTCACAGACAATCCCCACGGATAAAAATTGAACATCATATTCGGAAACACAAAGAAATAATAAGCAGCCACTTTTTTTCCATAATCGGGTGAACTTGCCGGCAAATCAAAACAATCTTCATCGTCTTTTGCAATGCCAAGCTGAAGATTGGAATATTTGAAAACTTCAGTGGTGTAGTTTCCGAAATCAATCACAGAGTTCAGCCCTGCATGCACAAAAGGAATATGAAAACCTTCCAGATAATTTTCACAATACAATGCCCAATGTGCTTTTACCGTAAATTCTTTTGATAGCTCAGGACGAAAAACAAAATCATTCACAGGAAGCCATCCTACTCTATCTATCATTTCTTTTAAAAACAAATCAGATGGCAATCGATTATTTAAAGATGCAAAAAGCCATTTGCCCCATTGCAATAGCAGAAGGCTTTTTAGGTCGTCATCTGCAGTAGGGAAATTTTCCACTTCTTTGAATTCAGGCATGGAAACAAATTTGCCATCAAGCTGAAAAAGCCTGCCATGATATTTGCAGCGAAGGTTGTTGGCTTTGCAGGGCTGGTCCGCAACAATATTTCCGCGATGCGTGCAAACATTGGAAAGCAGATGCACCGCGCCACTTTTATCCCTTGTTAACATCAACGGCTCATCTATATAATTCTCCAGCATGAAAAAGGGATACACATCTCCGTTATCTTTCACCAGTTCAGTGTTGCCGATAAATTGCCAGGAAGCCGCAAACAGCTTCTCCTTCATTTCTTCGAATAAATTTTTGTCTGTATAAAAAGATGTATCCAGTGTTTTAGCCCTTGCAATATTTTCATCTACAAAAAAACGACTCATAAGCAGCAATAATTTGCCGAAAGATAAGAAGAGTTGATATAAAAATTTCTTTCGGGAAAGCCGATGTGAATTAAGATAATAAAAAATGAGGATTTCTTTCTACACTTTTTGCCGGCAACATCCCTGTTTCCCGGCGATATGCTTTTGGCAAGGTTTTTAAATCATACTATTAAAATCATTTATTATGAAGCACGTATTTAAAAACACATTGGCCTCAGTTCTATTGCTTGGCATAGCAGTGTTTTCATTATCGGGATGTTACGAAACACATTATTATCATCGCAACCATCATCATTCAAGAGGATGGTATGACAGGCATCATACACCGCCGCCACCCGGAGTAAATTTTGATGTTGATATACATAACTGATCATTGAATGCAGGAAGGCTTGTGAGCAAATGCACACAAGCCTTCTTACTTAATGTTGTTCAATTATTCAGCTGAATTATTATGCAACAGCAGCTTCCTGCGAAAATAAATCTTCGATTTTAATCTGCTCCAACACGGAGTCGGGCATTTCAATTTCAAATTCAAAAGCCGGTATCAGCAATCTTGTTCTTGGTATCATGGAAAGCGAGTCAAACAGGTTCACAAAGTTTTGTGCAATTGGAGAAAGAAGGATTTTGTTTTCAGTGTTCATTCCGAATGGAAAAAGGTAGAAATTTGTGACATGCACATCTGGAAAAATATGTTTCACAGCAACTGCAATCGGACATTCATTGCCAATGATATCTGCATTTCCCAAAACACCCACTTCTTTGCATTGAGCAATGATTTCCTTTGTGACTTGTATTTTGAAATTAACCGGCATACAAATATTTACATGAATTTACAAAACCCGTTCCATTAAGCGCTCAATAATTTATTTCAACCACTTTTTTATTTTGCAGCTTTTGCATTTGGACAGGAACAATATTCAATATTTCTTCTTTCAGCGTTTTGATGATTTTAGTTTTGATATGATCGCGATGCGTGACAATGCTTACTTCGCGTGCCGGGCTTGGCTGTTTCAACCGCTTCACCAGATTAAGCTGTGCTTTATTAAATTCCATCACCGCCAGCTCCGGCAAAATAGTGATACCATCGCTTTTGTCAACCATCCGTTTCAGTGTTTCGATGTTGCCGGTTTCATATTTAAAATGAAAGTCACTGCTTTTTCTCAGCTCGCATAGATTTAATATCTGCGAACGAAAGCAATGTCCTTCTTCCAACAACCAAAGCTGGTTGGGATCAATTTCATTGGCAAGCACATATTTTTTATCTGACAGCGCATTCTTTTTGGAGACATACACAAAGAGCTCTTCATAGAAAAGAACATCTTCTTTGATGGAAGGATCTTTAAGCGGCGTGACCACAATGCCACAATCCAGCCTGTTGTTCTTTAATTTATAAATCACATCTTCTGTGATGGATTCTTTAATGATCAAATTCAGCTTGGGATATTTTTCATTCACCGATTTATACAATGGCGGTAATAAATAAGGTGCCAGCGTAGGAATAATGCCGATGCGCAATTCACCCGACAATGTATCTTTCTGATCATCGATGATTTGTTTGATCGTGTTTGCTTCATGCAAAGTAGTGCGAGCCTTCTCCAGGATGTGCTCCCCTATTTCAGTTGGGATCACAGGCTGCTTGGTGCGGTCAAATATCTTCACGCCCAATTCATCTTCCAGTTTTTGAATTTGCATGCTCAGCGTTGGCTGCGTAACAAAACAATGTTCCGCAGCAAGCGCAAAATGACGGTAATTATCTAATGCAATAATGTATTCGAGCTGCGTGAGCGTCATAAATAAAATCTATTTAATTATAAAAATAATCAATTAGATTTATTATGATTACTTCGATAGTTTTGATCGCGGAATAAGTTTTTATAGGAATGCATATTGCTCAAGCAAAGCCATTGCCTATTTGTATGTTCTTTTTTGCTTCGCCAAAAAAGAACCAAAAAAGGCGATCCGAAAACGATATACAGCCCGTTTTCGGAAGAAGCTCTGATTGAGCTTTTGTAGTACTGTGATGAAGAGCAGTAGTTCCCTGATCCTTTACAGACGGCAAGAACTCTATTTTCGACCAGACAACAAAAGACTATGTTGCTGACCAAAGTCATCTATCATTTGCTAATAGTTTTTTAATATCGCATCCATTAAATTGATCAATAAATTCGATTTATCATTCAACCATAATTTGTAACAACAGCTCAAATTTCAAACAATGGAAAACAGCTCAAACGACATCAGCAAATGCCCTTTCTTCAACGGCAGCATGAAAAACAATGTTGGCGGTGGTGGCACCAGGAACATCGATTGGTGGCCCAAGCAACTTAAATTAAACATTCTCCGCCAGCATTCGTCGCTGTCTAATCCGATGGAAAAAGATTTTGATTATGCAGCAGCATTCAAAAGCCTCGACTTCGAAGCTCTGAAGAAAGATCTTCATGCGGTCATGACTGATTCGCAGGACTGGTGGCCTGCAGACTTTGGCCACTATGGCGGATTATTTATCAGAATGGCGTGGCACAGTGCCGGCACTTATCGAGTAGGCGATGGCCGTGGCGGTGGCGGACAAGGATTGCAACGTTTCGCGCCATTGAACAGTTGGCCCGATAACGTGAGCCTCGATAAAGCACGAAGATTGCTTTGGCCCATTAAACAAAAATATGGCCGCAAGATTTCATGGGCAGACCTTATGATACTCGCAGGCAATATTGCATTGGAATCAATGGGCTTTAAAACATTTGGTTTTGCAGGCGGCCGCGAAGATGTGTGGGAAGCAGGTGAAGATGTGTATTGGGGCTCAGAACATACATGGCTCGGCAATGATGGCCGTTACAAAAAAGGATCGGAAGGCACTGATAAAAAACATGGAGTAGTTGCATCTGATGAAGATGGTAAAAATAAAATACATTCAGAAGGATTGGAAAATCCACTTGCGGCAGTTCACATGGGATTGATTTATGTGAACCCCGAAGGTCCCGATGGAAATCCCGATCCTGTTGCCGCTGCTCATGATATCAGGGTAACATTTGCCCGCATGGCCATGAATGATGAAGAAACTGTTGCGCTGATAGCGGGAGGCCACAGCTTCGGCAAAACACATGGCGCTGCATCTCCTACCCATGTTGGCAAAGAACCGGAGGCAGCTTCGATAGACTTGCAGGGATTTGGATGGAGCAATAATTACGGCACAGGCAAAGGCGCGGATGCTATCACAAGCGGCCTTGAAGTGATATGGACAAAAACACCTACCAAATGGAGCAATAATTTTTTTGAAAATCTTTTTGCTTTTGAATGGGAACTTACAAAAAGCCCGGGCGGTGCCAATCAATGGGTAGCCAAAAATGGGGATGACATTATTCCCGATGCATTTGATGGTTCTAAAAAACATAAGCCCAGAATGCTCACGACAGATCTTTCATTAAGATTTGACCCGGCTTATGAAAAAATATCGCGCCGCTTTCTGGAACATCCCGATGAATTTGCAGATGCTTTTGCCCGCGCCTGGTTTAAGTTAACACATCGCGATATGGGACCACGTGCCAGATACCTCGGGCCCGATGTTCCGGCAGAAGAACTGATCTGGCAGGATCCGTTACCGGCAGTCGATCATAAACTAATTGATGAAGCTGATATTGCTGCATTAAAAGCAAAAGTGCTGGAATCAAAACTCAACGTATCCGAATTGGTGTCGACTGCATGGGCATCAGCATCTACTTTCCGTGGCGGAGACAAGCGCGGTGGCGCTAATGGCGCACGCATCCGCCTCTCCCCTCAAAAAGACTGGAAGGTGAATAACCCCGTGCAACTGAAAAAAGTATTGGATGTGCTGGAAGGAATTGCAACAGCATTCAACGCTTCGCAAACAGACGGCAAGAAAATTTCTCTGGCAGATTTAATTGTGCTGGCTGGTGGTGCAGCCGTTGAGAAAGCTGCAAAAGATGCAGGCTTCGATGTGAAAGTTCCTTTCGCAGCAGGCCGCACAGATGCCAAACAGGAACAAACGGATGTGGAATCGTTCGGTTATTTAGAGCCGTTGGCAGATGGCTTCCGCAATTACCGCAAAGCGTCATTTACAGAAGCTTCCACCGAAGAGCTGTTGATTGATAAAGCTCAATTGCTCACGCTTTCAGCGCCGGAACTGACTGTGCTGGTAGGTGGCATGCGCGTGCTGGATACCAATTTTGATGGTTCTAAAAATGGGGTGCTCACACAACAGCCCGGCAAGCTCACCAATGATTTTTTTGTGAACCTGTTGGACATGCGCACTGCGTGGAAAGCCGCTTCTGAAGAAAGAGAATTGTATATCGGCAGCGACCGCAGCAGCGGCCAGCCTAAATGGACAGCGACAAGAGCAGACCTTGTGTTTGGCTCCAACTCAGAATTGCGTGCCATTGCCGAAGTGTATGGAAGCGCAGATGCAAAAGAAAAATTTGTGAATGACTTTGTTGCCGCATGGAGCAAAGTGATGAACCTCGACAGGTTTGATCTGGCTTAATTCAGCCGATCATTATATAAATTTTAAAAGGTGGCTTTTCAGAGCCGCCTTTTTTATTGCTATCTGAAATAGCCGACCTTATCCCCTGCCGATATATATCGATCGCACCAACACACAAACGTTCGTTGCCTGGCAAAAGAGCAAACCAAAGCATAACATATTTATTGTTGCGTTCACTATATGCCTGTGGTTATTGGGTAGGCGGCAACGTTAGTTTTATTGCTTATAGAAATAATGACCTTGTAAATTCAGCAACCGCAAGATGTCACCGCGTCAGGTGAGATGCTCTCCGCGCCACTGCAAGTATCGATGCGGCTAATGTAAGTTGCCACCGCGCTACTGCAAGATGACAGCGCGGCACAGCAAGATGACTCCGCGTCAGGTGAGATGTGGCCCGGGCAACTGCAAGCATCGATGCGGCGACTGCAAGTTGCTTCCGCGCTGCTGCAAGATGCCACCGCGTCAGTGCAAGCAGGCATTTCGCTGATGTAAGTTGGGGCTGCGGCGCAGCATGTTGGAGCTGCGAAACTACAGATGGCTGTAAATCAGTTTGAAATATGTTTTGAAAGAAATGAAATACCTGAAGAGCACCATTTGCTGAAAGAAAAATGATTGTTAGATCGGGAAAACCGGCAACAAGAATTGAAAGGGCAGGTTGATATATTATAATGATTTGACACGTCATTGGCGAACCAAACAATTGAAAAACGTCCACGAGTTTGTGTGAGAGCCAATGGATTAGAAATTACGAATTTTGAGGTGAGGTTCGTATATTTATGTGTTGGTGGCAATTTTTGTGGACACACTACTTCACCGTAAATATTTAACGTTAATGCAAATAGTGTTAGGAATAATATTTAAACAAACTTGGATAATGTTTATTGCAGTGACTATTGCAAATGCATTCATATTGAAATCGAGAGCAAAAGAATATATTGCTAAAAATCCAGACTTGAAAAAAGGTTATGAAAATCTTTTCAAAGGCATTATTTTTTTTGGCAATATTCCATGGACAATTATAGCAATCGGAAATCTAAGCGGAATGACAAATAGTATTTTTGATTTTTTCAATCCACGATCGATGAATCCAGTTGTACTAACCTTCCATGCTTCAATAATTGCTTTGTGGATATTAAGTGTTTATTGGATTTATTTTAGAAATGGAGCTGCCTTCCTGGAAAGGCATCCAGGTCTTATAAGAAGACGTGGCTTTAATGGCAATTCTGATGTAACAGCAAAGCAAATAAAAATATTTTTCCCATTAATGCTTTTGGGAGGAATTGCAGGAATGATTATGATGTGGAATATGAAAATTCCAACTCCAATTTTCTAAGACAAATAAAACTGCCACCAACATGGGGTTTGCTGCTATGCTGGCGGACAGAAGAGCAATCGGCAGTTGTTCAACTTTCAGCTAATATCCAGCGGACATAATTCTATTGAACATTTATCGTTAACTTCCACATTAAATCATTGACCGGGCTTCAGCAATCAGCGGACGGGAATAAAATTCCAGCACTGCGGCAAGCCTCGGTCGTTGCACGCAATCTCAAATGACAAACTTCAGACTATTAAACCAAGACGAATATGACAACGTTTGGAACAAGTTTTATAATTTGTTTCATTTCAAGCCGAGCACAAACCACTTTCCCGGAATTTCGACAAAACAACCTGAGCTAAAGTTTGATATTAAGAATTGTTTCTCACAAGATTTTCCGCTTGACAAGCTAGAAGAATATGCGCTCAATTTGTTTACTGCAATTTCAAAACCCAACGACAGACTCTTTGCATTAGACTGGCAACACGATTGTTTTGACTTTGACCCGCGAGAACAAATGGATAGAGATGAGTTTGGCGAATGGGTAGTTCCTGTTTTGCCAAACGGTGACTATTATATTTTCCTGACAAAAGACTTGAATAATGTTTGGTTCGGACATCCTTGGGAACAGACAATTACATTAGTTGGCAAAGACATCGTAAAGCAAGGACAAAAACTAAAGCCCAACTTCTTGAATTAATCAACTGCGCACAACATTAGGTTTGCCGCA